>JAFMIX010000254.1 GCA_017853785.1 Verrucomicrobiales bacterium | reverse complement strand
AATTTCAACGCCCCCGTTGTCGGCATCGCGCCACCGACCACGAAGCGATCTAGGTCGGTGAATTGCAGCTTGATCGCGCCGGGCACATACAGACCCGGGAGATGGAACGCCGCGCGCAATTCCGCCGTGGTCAGGCGCGCCACGTCTTGCGGGCGCGGCATCCGGCGGATGGTTTCGGGAGTGGAAGCATTCATGGTGGTTGATGGTTTATTGAACCTTCACTTCGAGCGGCGTCGCGAGGCGGCGGGCGAAATCGGCCACGGAATTCTGCCAGGCGGCGGCGTCCGCAAAGTCACCGCTCTTGCTCCAGCCCGCGCCGAGATAATACACGAACGGCTTGCCGGGCGTGGCGGGCGCGATGGCCAGAAAGTTCGCCGCGTCCTTGGTGAACTCCTTCACGCCCGCTGGAAAGACGAGCGCACAAGCGATGTTGCCGTTAGTGCCGGTCGGGGCTTCCCAATACGTGAGCCAACCCGCCTTCAAGTCGTCCGCGCGCGCGCCCTGCTCGTCACGCTTGGCGATGCCCACGCCGATGTTGAGCAGCCCTTTGCCGTCCGCCATGAAAATGCTTTCAGCGCGGGTGAAGTTCGCGTTGGCGTCAATGTTCAGGCGCTTAACCTCGGAAACTTTCCGGCCCGCCGCATCCCACGTTTCGTAAGTCAGTTCAAACTCGCTCCGCACCGGCCCGGTGGCGATGACGCGGTGCGATTTAAAGTTCCGCGAGACGGCCAGTTTTTTTCCATCCCAGATGCCCAAGCCACCGCAGCCGCGCGTGGGAATCTTGCCGTGGCTCACAGTGTAGCAGTCCAAGCCTTCGCCGGTGTCTTTGTGATATTTGCCGGAGGCATACCATTTGTTCAGCACGAGATTCCGGGTGCGCTTGACCCACACATCCACGCCGCTGCTGATCGTCCCCTCGCCCGTGATAAGCGCCGGGCCATACATCCGGTGCGCGATGCGGTCGCTCTCCCACGCGAAGTCATCCATTCGCTCCGGCACGAATCGCGCGAACGTCTTCGCCACCGGCGCAGGCACGGCGGCAAGCACGGCGCGGGGCAGAATCAAATACTCGCCGACGGCGCCGGCGGCGAGGTCCACTTGGAACAGCAATTCCTCGCCGACCACCTGCGAATCCAGAATCCGCGAGGACAGACCGTCGAGAACGACGGGAGCTTGTGGGAGTTTCCCGGTGGCGACAGACACGGTCTCGGTGCTGCGGGCGAATGCCGCCGGGTTCTTCACCTGCACGCGCACGGGCTTGGCATCGCCGAGCGCGGCGAGGCGGTAAATTTCGCTGCCCGCCAGCAGAAACGCGCCCACGCCGTAGACTTCCGTGGCGTCTTCCGGGAAATGCTTGGGGTCCGCGCCGATGGGTTGGACGTGCGTGAGTTTGCCGTCTGCTTGGACGCAGGAAACCAGCGCGCCCCACGCGCGGCGCACGGCGGGTTCAAAGCTCGCGCGGTCGAGCAGCCCCTGATTCACACCCCACGTCAGTGCGTAGGTGTAGAAGCTCGAACTGCTGGTCTCCTGCAACGGATAACTCGCCGGATCCAGCAAGCTCGCCCGCCAGAGGCCATCCGGCTGCTGGCACTTCAGGAGCGCCGCCGCCATGTCCTGAAACTGCTTCACAAACCGCGCCCGCTCGGGGTGATTGCCGGGCATATATTGCAGCATCCGCACGAGGCCGCCCATGACCCAGCCGTTGCCGCGACCCCAGAAAACTTTCGCGCCGTTCGCCTCGCGCTTCTCGAAGTAGGTGCTGTCGCGGAAATAGAGATGTTCCTTCGCATCGTAGAGATAGTCCGAGGTACGCCACCAGTTGGTGATGGCGAATTGCAGGTAACGGTCGTCGCCGGTGACCGCCGCGAGCCGCGCCCACGCGGGCGGGGCCATGAAGAGCGCGTCGCACCACGACCAGCGGTCCTGATTGCCGGGGGTCTTGAATTTGAGGATGCCCTCGCGCGGGTTCGCCAGGATGTCGTCGAAGTGCTCCCGCATCGGAGCGATCATTTTTAGGTCGCGATACTGGAGATACAGCTCGCAGTAAGTCTGCCCGACGGTGTGGTCATCCGCGTGATACTTGCGCGGGCCGAGCAACCAACGATTCGTCGCGCCCATCGCCAGCATGGCATCGCGGTATTTGGGCGACTCGGAAATTCCCGCGAGCGCCATGAAGCCCGCGTAGGCCGCGCCCTGCGTCCAATCGGTGGGCTTGTGCTTGGAGGGATTGGCCAGTTGCCAGTCCGCAACAGCCTCGATCGTGCCCAGCACCGCTGGAGGTGCGATGGTGCTGGAGACGGTGGCGGCCTCAAGAATCGAGGCTGACGCCAATGCGAGCGTCAGCACGAGCCGGCGTCCGAAAACGCGGGGGAAGCGAATCGCGGGATGGATAGTCTTCATAATCGTTCTGGTCTGCATTCTCCGGTGACAATGCACTCGGTTGAATGGACGCGCTCCCGAAATTGTTAGTTACGGCGGGAATCCAAGTCCACCATGTAATGCAGCTATCCCGCTACGGCAGGCTGAGAACGGCGACACATTGACCGACTCACGCTCCGAGGGATGAGGCCGCAGAACAACCAATTTGAATCCGGCCGCTGGGGGCTTACGCGATTTTCCGCAGCTTGGTAACGCGACCGACTTCGACCCATTCGACGACGAAGATGTTGCCGGCGGCATCAAAGCACGCGCCGTGCGGTGCGACGAACTGGCCGGGCACGAAATTTTCCCGCGACTTGGTGCGCCGCCCTTGGTAACCCGGGCCGGCGCCGAGGTGGACGATGAGCTTGTTGTTCTTATCGAGCAACGTCACGCGCGATTCCAGATCGGGGATAAGCATGACTTCGCCGCGGGTATGGAAGTGACACGGCGCCTGCATCTCGTCGGTGACGAAGTTTAGGTGCTGCCCGGCGAGCGTGAAGTTTTGGAGCCGGCGGTTGCTGCGGTCGGCGACGACGAGCACGGGCGCGGCCCCGCGCGAATCCACCATCAGGCCATGCGGGCAACTGGTCTGGCCCGGCTCGGACCCTTTGCCGCCGAAGCTGCGGATGTATTTGGCATCCTTGTCATATTGGTGGATGAAACTTTTGCCGTAGCCGTCGGCCACGTAGAAATCACCGTTGAGCGCGGTGGCGACGTTGGTGGGATTGAATTCCTCGGGCTTGGTGTAGCCGGCGCAGGTTTCAGGCGCCCACTTGCGCCAAAGTTCTTTGCCGTCGAGCGTGGTCTTGGCGAACAGATGGCGTTTGGGGTCGCAGAGATAGAAAAATTCCTCCCGGCCCTCGCGGTTCAGGTGCAGGCCGTGCGCGCCGCCCTTGTATTGTTTGCCCCAGGAGCGGACGAATTTCCCGTCCGCATCAAACACGACGACGGCGTCCTCGATCTTCGCGCTGGCGTGGACGGTATGCTTGATGTGGATCTGCCCCTGCGCGTCCACCGCCACACCGTGGGTGTTGCCGTAGGCGTGGCCGGCGGGGAGTTTGACGGTTTGCCTGCCGGAGCCGGGGTGGTGCA
>JAFMIX010000019.1 GCA_017853785.1 Verrucomicrobiales bacterium | reverse complement strand
GCCGAGGAGCTGGATGAGTTGTTTGGGCGTCTGCTCGCGGCTGACGGGCCAGAAGCGTTCGCCTTTCCCGCCGGCCATGATGATGACGAAGCGGTCTTTGATGTCGGTCTGGGCTTTCATGCGGGAGGATTTTAAGCACGGCGGTCGGCGGATGAACACGGAAATTTTCGGTTTGTTAGTTTCGATTGCTTTGCGGGCCGGTTCCGGGAGGTTTGGTAATGGCAAAATTAACCCTGAAAAACATAACAAATTATTGCGCAGTTCGCCGCTTTCGGTAAAACATATCTGAATTTGTTACGGCCACGCGAAGTTGAATTTGAGATGAGCAACATTGAAGTGAAGACGCAGCATACAACGCAAACCCAACCGGGCGGCCTGCCGCCCAAGCAGGGGCTTTACGACCCGCAGTTTGAGCACGACGCCTGCGGGCTGGGCTTTGTGGTCAACATCAAGGGCCAGAAATCCCACCAGCTCGTCACCGACGCGCTCCAGATCCTCATCAACCTCGACCATCGCGGCGCGTGTGGCTGCGAGACGAACACCGGTGACGGGGCGGGCATTTTGCTTCAGGTGCCGCATGAATTTCTTTCCGCCAAGACCGCCAAGCTCGGGTTCAAACTCCCGGCGCCCGGTCAATACGGCGTGGGCATGGTCTTCCTGCCCAAGAACAACATCGAGCGCGACCTCGTCAAACGCGAGGTCGAGCGCATCATCATCGGCGAAGGCCAGACGCTCCTCGGCTGGCGGGATGTGCCGACGGATAATTCCACGCTCGGCCAATCCGCCGTGGCCGCCGAGCCGCACATGGCGCAGGTGTTCGTCGGGCGCAACGCCGATCTGAAGGACGAAGCGGCGTTCGAGCGCAAACTTTACATTATCCGCAAGGTCGCGGAGCAGACCATCCGTTACGGCAACCGCATCGACGGCGGCAAATGGTTCTACGTTTCCAGCCTGTCGGCCCGCACGATCGTCTACAAGGGCATGTTGATGACGACGCAGATGGCGGATTATTATCCCGACCTGCGCGACGAGACGATGGTGACGGCGCTGGCGCTCGTACACTCCCGGTTCTCTACGAACACGTTCCCCAGCTGGGATCGCGCCCATCCGAACCGCTACATCGCCCACAACGGCGAGATCAACACCCTGCGCGGCAACGTCAATTGGATGAAGGCGGCGCAACCGAACCTCAAGTCGGAAACTTTCGGCAAGGACATCAAAAAACTCATCCCCGTCGTCAACGAGGACAGCAGCGACTCGGCGCAGTTCGACAACGTCGTGGAGTTGCTCACGCTCTCGGGCCGCGAATTGCCGCACACAATGATGATGATGATCCCCGAGCCGTGGGAGAATCACGAGAGCATGGATGCCGCACGGCGCGCGTTCTACGAATATCATTCCTGCCTCACCGAGCCGTGGGACGGGCCGGCTTCGATGATCTTCACCGACGGCATCCGCATCGGCGCGTGCCTCGACCGCAACGGTCTGCGGCCCTCGCGCTACTACGTCACGAAGGACGACCTCGTTATCATGGGCTCGGAAGCGGGCGTGTTGCCCATCGCCCCGGAGCGCGTGGCGGTCAAAGGCCGGTTGCAGCCGGGAAGAATGTTCCTCGTGGACACGGTCGAAGGCCGCATCGTCGCCGACGAGGAGCTGAAGAAAAAATATTCCAGCGCCCAGCCGTATCAGCAGTGGTTGGATGAGCATCACGTCCTGCTGAAAGACCTGCCCCAGCCGCCAGAAGGCACCACGCCGGAGCATCGCAAGATCCTTCAGCGGCAGCAGTGCTTCGGCTACACGTTCGAGGATTTGCGGTTCATCGTCGGCCCGATGGCGAATGACGGTGTGCAGCCGCTCGGCTCGATGGGAACGGACACGCCGCTGGCAGTGCTCTCGCAGAAGCCGCAGTTGCTCTATAATTATTTCAAGCAACTGTTCGCGCAGGTCACCAATGCGCCCATCGACCCCATCCGTGAGGAGATTGTCACCTCCACCGAGACGATGGTCGGCGCGCGGGGCGGGTTGCTGAACCCCACCCCGGAAAGCTGCGCGCTCATCAAGCTGGAGCAGCCGTTGCTCACCGACGAGGAACTGGAGAAGCTCCGGCACGTCGGCCAGTTGGGCCGCAAAGGTTTCAAGGCCGAGACGCTGCCCATTCTCTTCAAGGCCAAGGACGGCGTGAAGGGGCTGGAAAACGCGCTCGAAGATTTGTTCGCCGCCGCCGAGAAGGCCATCAAGGACGGCGCGACGATCCTGATTTTGTCCGACCGCGGCATTTCGTCCGAATTGGCCCCGATTCCGGCGCTGCTCGCAACGGCGGGGCTGCATCACCATCTCATCCGCGCCGGACTGCGCGGGCGTTGCGGGCTGGTGCTCGAATCCGGCGAGCCGCGCGAGGTGCATCATTTTGCCTTGCTCATCAGCTACGGCTGCAGCGCCATCAACCCGTATCTCGCGTTCGACACCATCGACGATTTGATCGGCGAGAAGTTGTTGCTCAACACCGACCACAAGACGGCGATCAAGAAATACATCAAGGCCGCCATCAAGGGCGTTGTCAAGACGATGGCCAAGATGGGCATCTCGACGGTCCAGTCGTATCGCGGCGCGCAGATCTTTGAAGCCGTGGGCATCAACAAGCAGGTCGTCGACAAATATTTCACCTGGACGGCCACGCGCATCGAGGGCATCGGGCTGGATGTCATCGCGCAGGAGGCGTTGAAGCGCCACGCGCATGCGTTCCCCAACCTGGATGTGAATCCGGAGCTTGATGCGGGTGGCCAATACCAATGGCGCGCGGACGGCGAACAGCACTTGTTCAACCCGCAGACCATCCACAAGCTGCAGATCGCCTGCCGCCTCAACAGCGAAAAGGTTTATCGCGAATACGCCGAGCTGCTCAACGACCGCAGCAAGACGCTGTGCACGTTGCGCGGGCTGCTGGATTTCAAGTTTGCCGAAACCGCAATTCCGCTCGAAGAAGTCGAGCCGGTGGAGGAAATCGTCAAGCGCTTCAAGACCGGCGCGATGAGCTACGGCTCGATCTCGAAGGAGGCGCACGAGGCGCTGGCTATCGCGATGAACCGGCTTGGCGGTCGCAGCAACACCGGCGAAGGCGGCGAGGACCCGGAGCGCTTCGTCTGGACGAACGAGAAGGGCGACTCCAAGAATTCTGCGATCAAGCAGGTCGCGAGCGGTCGCTTCGGTGTGACGAGCCATTACCTCGTCAATGCAAAGGAACTCCAGATCAAGATGGCGCAGGGCGCGAAGCCCGGCGAAGGCGGCGAGTTGCCCGGCAAAAAAGTTTATCCGTGGGTCGCCAAGACGCGCGGCACGACGGCGGGCGTCGGCCTCATTTCACCGCCGCCGCACCATGACATCTACTCCATCGAGGACTTGGCGGAGCTGATTCACGACCTCAAGAACTCGAACCGCCATGCGCGCGTCAGCGTGAAGCTGGTGAGCGAAGTCGGCGTGGGCACCATCGCGGCGGGCGTCAGCAAGGCGCACGCGGATGTCGTCCTGATCTCCGGTCACGATGGCGGCACGGGCGCCTCGCCCCTCTCGTCCATCAAACACGCCGGCGGTCCGTGGGAACTCGGCCTTGCCGAGACGCACCAGACCCTCGTGTTGAACAATCTGCGCAGCCGCATCTACGTCGAGACCGACGGTCAGTTGAAGACCGGTCGCGATGTGGCCATCGCCGCTTTGCTCGGCGCGGAGGAATTTGGTTTCGCCACCGCGCCGCTGGTGGTGCTCGGTTGCATCGTGATGCGCGTCTGCCATCTGAACACCTGTCCTGTCGGCGTCGCCACGCAGGACCCGAAACTGCGCGCGCGGTTCTCCGGCGACCCCGCGCACGTCGTGAACTTCATGCGCTTCATCGCCCAGGAACTCCGCGAAATCATGGCCAAACTCGGCTTCCGCAAGCTCGAGGACATGGTCGGGCGCACCGACAAATTGATTCCGTGGAAGGCCATCGAACATTGGAAGGCGAAGGGCCTCGACCTCACGCCCATTCTGCATCAGCCGGAAGTCGACGCCGCTGTCGGTCGGTTCCGGCAGCAGGAGCAGGACCACGGCCTCGACAAGTCGCTCGACCTCACGAAGATTTTGGACCTCTGCCAGCCTGCCATTCAGCGTGGCGAGAAGGTGAAGGCCGAACTGCCGATCATCAACGTCAACCGCGTCGTCGGCACCATCACCGGCAGCGAGATCACCAAGAAGCACGGGCCGAACGGCCTGCCGGAAGACACCGTGCAACTCAAGTTCAACGGCAGCGCCGGTCAGAGTTTTGGCGCGTTCTGCCCGCGTGGCATGACGCTCGAACTCGAAGGCGATGCGAACGATTATTTCGGCAAGGGCTTGAGCGGCGCGAAGCTCATCGTTTATCCGTCCAAGGCCGCGACGTTCAAGGCTGAGGACAACATGATCATCGGCAACGTGGCGTTCTACGGCGCGACCAAAGGCGAGGCTTACATCCGGGGTGTGGCGGGCGAACGTTTCTGCGTGCGCAACTCCGGCGTCAACGTCGTCGTGGAAGCCATCGGCGATCACGGCTGCGAATACATGACCGGCGGCAGCGTCGTCATCCTCGGCCCGACGGGCCGCAACTTCGCCGCCGGCATGAGCGGTGGCATCGCCTACATCCTCGACGAGGCGGGCGACTTCGCCAGCCGCTGCAACATGGAGATGGTGGGCCTGGAGAAATTGACCGACGCCGACGAGATCGAACAGGTCTGGAAGCAGATTCAACGCCACCAGACCTACACCCAGAGCGAGAAGGCCGCCAAGGTGCTGGCCGATTGGAAGAACTTCGTGCCGAAGTTCGTGAAGGTGCTGCCGCAGGACTACGCGCGCGTCCTCAAGTCGCTCAAGAAAGTGCAGTCGCAAGGCTTGAGCGGCGATGACGCCATCATGGCCGCGTTCGAGGAGAACGTGAAGGGCGGACATTGATCGCCAGAAAATCCAGAATCTAAACCGAACATACGATGGGTAAACCAACCGGATTTCTAGAGTTCACGCGGGAGTTGCCGCAGGACCGTTCACCGCTGGCGCGTGTGGCCGATTACAAGGAATTTCACGAGCACATGCCCGAGGCCGACCTGAAGAAGCAGGGCGCGCGCTGCATGGATTGCGGCATTCCGTTCTGCCACACCGGCCAGCTCATCAGCGGCATGGCCAGCGGCTGCCCGATCAACAACCTCATCCCCGAGTGGAACGACCTTGTCTATCGCGGGCTGTGGAAGGAAGCGCTCGAACGGCTGCACAAGACGAATAATTTTCCCGAGTTCACCGGGCGCGTCTGTCCCGCGCCGTGCGAAGGCTCGTGCGTGCTGGGCATGAACAACCCGCCCGTCACGATCAAGAACATCGAGGTCAGCATCATCGACCGCGGTTGGGAGAACGGCTGGGTCGTTCCCGAAGCGCCGAAGAAGCGCACGGGCAAGAAGGTTGCCGTCGTCGGCTCCGGCCCGGCGGGACTTTCCGCCGCCGCACAGCTCAACAAGGCCGGCCATCTCGTGACCGTGTTCGAGCGCGCCGACCGCCCCGGCGGGTTGCTCATGTATGGCATTCCCAACATGAAGCTCGACAAGAAGGAAGTCGTGCTGCGCCGGCTGGAGTTGCTGGAGAAGGAAGGCGTGAAGTTCGTCTGCAACACCGACGTTGGCGGAAATTATCCGGCGGAGAAACTGCTCGCCGAGTTTGATGCCGTGATTCTCGCGACCGGCGCGACCAAGCCGCGCGATCTGCCGATCGAAGGTCGCGCGCACAAGGGAATCCATTTTGCAATGGAGTTCCTCACCGCGAACACAAAAGCGCTTTTGGACAGTAAGAAGAACGGCAGCTTCATCGATGCGGCGGGCAAGGATGTCGTCGTCATCGGCGGCGGCGATACCGGCACGGACTGCGTGGGCACTTCGATCCGCCACGGCTGCAAGTCGCTCGTGCAGGTGGAAATTTTGCCCAAGCCGCCGCTGGAACGCGCCAAGGACAATCCATGGCCCGAATGGCCGAAGACCTACAAGATGGACTACGGTCAGGAGGAAGCCGCCGCGAAGTTTGGCGCGGACCCGCGCCTGTATCTCACGACCGCGACGAAGTTCGAAGCCGACGCGAGCGGCCACGTCAAAGCCGTTCACACGGTGCAGGTGGAGTGGACAAAGAACGACAAGGGGCAGTTCATTCCGAAGCATATTCCTGGCACTGAAAAAGTCTTGCCCGCGCAACTCGTGTTGCTGGCGATGGGCTTCCTCGGACCGGAACAGCCCTTGCTCGATGCGCTCAAAGTCGAACGCGACCCGCGCACGAACGTGAAGGCCGACCACGGCAAATACACCACGAACCATCCGAAAGTGTTTGCGTGCGGCGACTGCCGGCGCGGGCAGAGCTTGGTGGTGTGGGCGTTCAACGAAGGTCGCGGCGCCGCGCGGGAGTGCGATCGCTTTTTGATGGGCGCGACGGATCTCCCGTAAGCCTGGCCTGTATTTTCAGACGCCCGCCCCCCGGCGGGCGTTTTTATTTTTAGAACCAGACTTGAAAGCAGCCTGGCTTCATTCGCTGCACGGAGGGGCTGGTTCAGGGGCGGCGGGAGTCCACGATGAGATGAAGGTCCACGAGTTCGCCGGGGCGGAGGTGCAGATTCGGCGGCGGGGGCAGGGCGATGGGCAGGCCGCGTTCCTGTGCGGCTTCCATGGTGCGCAGGCGCATGGGGGCGTTGAAGAGTTGGATGCGGGGGCCGACGTAGTCGATGCGGGAGCGGCCGACGACGCGGTTGTGGCCGCGGCTGCGGATTTCGACTTCCATGCCGACCTGTGGTTCGAGGCGCAGGGGCAGGCCGATGAAGCCGATGATGCGATCCACTTGAGGACTGGCGATGGTGACGATGGGCGCGGCGGCGCCGACGGTGCTGCCGGTGAGGGCGGAGATTTTGATGACGCGTCCGCTGATCGGCGCGGTGAGAACGATGGGTTGAATCTCGGCGGCGGCGAGTTGGAAGCTCGCTTCCGCCACGGCGAGGGCGGCTTTGAGCGAGGGGGAGTCCGGCCGGTCGGGGTCGAGTTGGGCGAGGGATTTTTCGGTGGCGGCGAGGGCGCGGGTGTAGCCTTGCACCAATTCTTCCGCTTCCCGGTAGTCGCGCTGCGCCCAGTCGTAGGCGGTCTGGGAAATGATGGTGTTGGTGGCTGTGGTGAAGAGGTTGCTGACGCGCTGGAATTCGCTGGTGGCATAGACCAATTGCGCGCGGGCAGCGAGGAGGTCGGCCTGCTGGCGCAGCCAGGTGTTCTGGAATTGGGCGTAGCGGAGCCTGTCGCCGGCGTCGTAGCCGGCGTCGACGCGGAGCTGTTCGAGTTCGGCCCGGGCGAGCGCGAGGGTGTTGCTGAGTACGGCGGGGCTGGCGGGGTCGATGATGGCGATGATCTCGCCGGCTTTGACTTCCTGAAATTCGGTGACGTGGAGGCGGGTGAGTTGGCCGGTGGTGGGGCTGGCGACATCGGCTTCGAGGCCTTCGGCGGTGCCTTGGAGGAGCGGGTTGGCCAGGTTCTGACCCCAGAGCCAGAGGGTCAAGATCGTGACGCCGATGAAGGCGAGGTAGGGAATGACTTTGACCCGGAATCGCCGCCAGTGGTGTTCGGGCGGGCTCGGAATGGGGGGAAGCGGCTCGAGGTTCTTCATAATTCGGATTCGTCGGCGGCTTGAAGGGTGGTGACGCGGGAAACGCCGGCGAGCGCGCGGACCTCATCAAGGAGTTCGCTCTGGCGGGCGGCGTTGCGCAGCAGGAGGCGGTAGGAGAGGTCGGTGCCGGTCTGACCTTCGCCGGAGCGGCGGCTGGCGCAATGGACGTTGCGGCTGTGGCGGTCGAGGACACGCGTGAGCAGCGGCAGTTCCTCGGGCGCGCCGGCAAAGTGGAGGTTCAGGATGAGATCGTAGCGGTGGCGGCTGCCGTAGGCGGTGTACCAGAGGAAGAGCATGGTGGCCATGAGGGTGAGGGTGGCGACGACGGCGAGGGAGAAGCGCTGGGTGCCGCAGGCCATGCCGACGGCGAGGACGCACAGGACGTAGCTGGTGTCGAGGGTGTCGCGGAGGACATTGCGGAAGCGGACGACGGCGAAGACGGCCATGAGGCCGAACGCGGTGACGAGGTTGTTGTTGAGGACCATCATGACGACGGTGACGATCATGGGCATGACGACGAGGGAGCTGACGAAGGCGCGGGAGTAGGAAAGCCCGGCGTGGGTGGTCATGTAGGTCCAGGAGATGAGTTCGCCGGCGAGGAACGCGAGGCACAATCCCAGCAGGAGGGCGGGGACGTTCAGGGGCTGCGCGGAGTAATCGGCGCTAAAAAAGGCGTTGAGGAAATCGTTCACGGCTGATGCGGGTTATACGTCTTTTGCCCTGCGGTTCAAGAATTTTTCCACAGAATCGGGGCGCTCGGCGGGGAATTGTTGGGGGTTGAGGCGTTCTTCACCGAGCAGAAACACGCTGTCGGCGTATTTGGCGGAGCCGCGCTGGGTGACCTGAAAGATCTCCACCAAGCTGCGGAACCAGTCGGGAAAGCGGCCGGTGAATTTCAGTTCGAGAATCACCAGCGGCTCGAAGGGGGTGACGCATTCGTCCAATCCGTTGCCCGTATGGGTCGGCAGGGTGGGGGTGAAATGCGGGCGGCCGGTGACTTCGCGGTCCAGGGTCACGCGCGCGGAATTATCGGTGCGGCTGACCCAGGCTTCGCGCAGGTAGCTGACGCGCACCTTGGGCACGGCGCGGATGTCATGCATGAGACGGGAGAATTGCTGCACGGCGACGAGGTGCTGGGGCTTGTCGGAAAGCAGATGTGCCGGCTCGGGCAACTGGCCGGCAAGCAGGAGGGGCACGGCTTCCTGCCGGACAGGGCCGCGTTGTTTTAGGATGGCGTCGTTCATCCGGCGTTTGACCTCGAAAAAAACCGGTGATCCGGGCCGGTCGTCGTAGTAGCGGAAGCGGAGCTTGTAGCGGTTTTTGTTGCTGTTGACGACATCCCAGTAGGTCACCAAATCGTCGGAATCGAGATAGACGCTGTGGTTGTAGTAGGCGTTCCCCGGCTTGCCGGCGCTGTATTCGTCCAGTTCGAGGTAGGAGCTCAGGAAATCGCGGATCCGCTGCGCCGTTTCCGTGCTGACATGGTATTTCAGCTCGAAGCGGGTGGCTTGGAGGCGGTCTTCACTCATGGGCGAGTGCGGGCCCTGGCACGGGCTGGCTTGTTGTATGGGGCGGCACACATAAGTGGCGTTGGGAAGGAACTTAAGGCATGGCGGGCAGGCGTGCCAGTCTGGAGTGGAAGGGCGGTTTCCCGAGTCGCCCGGCGGCGCAACCGGAAAATCCCCGGTTTGTCTCTCGCAAGTCCTGTGCTAGGCTTCCGGGCCAAACGAGAGACCGCGGTTGGATTAAACAACAATCCCACGTTGCAACTGAAGCGGCTCATTTTGATTTCCATCCTGTGGGCGACTGGTGTTCCATCTGCGTTTGCGCAGAACGTGCCGCCGGGCAGTGTGTTGGTGCTTTATAATTCCACTGATCCGGCAAATCCCTCCACTTGGACTGGGGGATTATATGCGCAGATGCTCGCCGACCTGCTGCGTTCCAAGAGCGTGCCGTTCGCGCTGGCGACCATCCCGGTTTGGACCGACCCGCTGGGATATTTCAGTTCCGGCACGCCGGTGACGCATCGGCTGGCGGATGGCGCAAACCCCATCGCGGTGAATTTCCGCGACGCCCTCCGCGACGCCGCCACCAACGGCGGGCAGATTATCGTCCACGGCTACACGTACCAATACAATCAGACGAACAACCCCGGCTCCGGTGTCAGTGGCGATGATTATGAATTTTGGCGGCGGAACAACTCGCCCGCGATTTCCGAACCCGTACCGGAAGATTCCGTGACTTGGGTATCCCACCGTTTGGCGATGGCGAAACACGAATTTGACCGGTCAGGGCTGCCTTGGGTGGCGTGGGAAACACCGCATCATCTGGAGTCCGAATTGGATTATCGGGTCATGGCTGCTAATTTTCCGTTGCTCGTGCAGCGCGTCTTTTATTTTGCCACAGACTATGAACCGGCGACCAACAGCAGTCACTACGCCCAGCAATTTTTCCCTTACGTCACCAACCGGGATTTCCACGGCAGCAAGCTCATCCCCGAAAACCTCGGCTACTACAATCCGCCCGCCCGCCCGCCTGCCGACATCATCCGGGTGGCCCGGAAAAATCTGGTCGTGCGCGACGGCTGGGCTAACGCCAATTTTCATGGCTTTCTGCCCCTTACCAATCTCCAAGCCATCGTGAGCGGCATCAAAGCGCTGGGTTGCACCTATGTGCCGGTGGCTGCCGCCAGCCCCACACTCCAACTGGTTGCTCAGGCTGGCGCTACAAACCATCTCTCATTCACGACCGAAGTTGGATTCGATTACGTGGTCGAATACAAGAACACCCTGTCTGATTCCATGTGGCTTCCGCTGACGAACGCCGCAGGCACTGGTGGGGTGATCGGTGTTGCCGCCGTGGTTTCTGGCTCACAGCGTTACTATCGGCTGCGCGTTGAGTGGCCGCCCGTGGCGCATAACCGCCACCGGTCCGGCATGCAAATCGTTTTCCCGCTCAAGGCAAGGCCGGGGTCACCAACCGGTAAAAGCGACTGCTGGTCGGGGCCTGCGGGTCGTTCACATTCACGGTTTGGTTCGTGACTGGCGCGGGGATGTCCGTCAGCTTGAGCCACGTCGGGCTGGGCAGAGAAGTTTTGTAGAGCACCGAGTAAGTGCGGCCCGCCACGGCTTGGAACGAGAGCGTGACGCTTCCAGAAATGACAATCCCGTCGATCTTCAGATAGCTGTTCGCGTTCAGGCGATCCGTGCCGGCCAGATATTCCTGCAGGTTTGTCGCGCCATCGCCGTCCGGATCGAGCGCCGCATCCAGCGGATCGTTGGGATTCAACCCCAGCGCCAGTTCCGCCGCGTCCGGAATGCCATCGCCGTCGGTGTCGAGCACGAGGTTAGCGCCGGGAGTGGGCGTGGCGGCAATCCAATGCAACGGTTCGTTGCCGTAGAGATCCACCGCGAGCCGTTGCAATGAAAGCCCGCCGCCGTCCACCGCGCCACTGGGCCACGGCGCGGCGTCCGTGTAGCTCACGCGATCCGCAATCACATACGGCACAAAGCCCGCGTCGGGATGCGGCGGCAGTTGCACCGCGTCGGGGCGATACAACTCCACCGCCTCCACATCATTGCCAAGCGTGCCGGAGAACGGCCCATAGACGGGCACGCTGTTGCTGACGTTGTAGCGGGCGCGGAATGCGGCGAGCGCGGGCGCATCCGCAGGATTGAAATCCACGACAATCAGATGCGCGCTAGCCGCCAGAATCACATTTGTGGGGAAGGCGAAATTGATTCCCCCGCCGACTTTCCAGCGATTGGTCGGGTTTGAGGGGTCGTAGAGCGCCACCGCGTTGGTAGTGGTATTGCGCAGTTCGATGAACTCCTCGGTGGCAGCCAGACCGCCGGGCGGATGATACATGATTTCGTTGATGACGACCGGGCCAATAATGGGTACGGCATTGCTCAATCCGGTGCCGGCGCGGAATTGCGCGAGACTGGCCGGACTGTCCGCGCCGAACCGGCGCGCGGTCAGCGGCCAGAAATCCACGCCCTGACTCGTCGTGATGCGGCCGAAGGAAACGCCGTTGAACGACGCGCCGAACGCCATCGTGTCGCGGTCGCCGGTGGCGCCGCCGTTGGTGACGGCGGTGAGCCAGATTTCGTTGTCGTAGGCGGAATTGAGGGTGAAGGCGTTGGTCAAGTTGTGGGTGAGTTGATACTCGTAGATCACCGCGTAGCCGCCGGCGGGAATCGGTGCGGTGTTTGTGATTTGATATTTGCGTAGGTTGTCCTTCGAGTCGCTCAGATACCAGCCGGTGATGCTCACGGGCGATGCCGTGGGGTTGTATAGTTCGATTGCGTCTTCGAGCGGCGGATCAGTGTGCGCGAGCGCTTCGTTGATGCGGATGGACGTGAGCAGACGGTAATTGCTGAAGCCCGGCGAGGCGGTGCCGGGGAAGGCGTGCAGGTTCGTCGCGCCGTCGAGCAGCCGCCCGCTGGAGACGCCGTTGGATTGCGCGCCATATCCGAGCGCGTCCGCCAGCGTGAAGTTCGTGCCGCTCGTGACTCCGTAGATGAGCAGTGATTCGCCGGCGCCGTCGAGGGTGAAGTTGACGTGGTTGCGCCCGTTGCCCGCGTTGCTGTCCGCGAGCCATTGCACGAAACCATTGCCGCCGATAAAACTTAGTGCCGCCGGGCGGAACTTGTCGCGTCCCGCAAGCGCCGGGTCGTCCGACAACGAAATGGTGGCCAGATCCACCGGGCGATTCGTGCGGTTGAACAATTCAAACCAATCGTCTCCGCTCACGGGATTGGGCATCCACTCGTTTAGCCGCAGCGCGGTGAAGTCGCCGAGGACGGCGGCGGCGGCGTTCGTTGCCCCGGGCGTAGCGGCGCTCAGGAGTCGCCACTGACCACCACTCAAGCCGATGGGCAAATCATCCACCTGCGGGCCGTATTCGACGAAGCTCACGACCTGGCGGTTGGTGTTGAAGAGATAGACGCCTCCGCTATCGCCGTTGAGCGATTCGCCGGTGTCGAACGCGCCCGAGTTTGTCGCGGCGAGCGCAGCGCCGGCGCACTTGATGAGTAGATAACCATTCGCGGCAATCGTCGTGCCCGCCGGGAAAGGGAATTCGCCCGCCTGCGCTGAATTAACGCTGAGGCTCAAGCCGTCGAGGTTGTAGTTGCTGCCGTTCGGATTGAACAGCTCGACGTAGTCCACGACCTGCGTGCCGACAGTGATGGATTTGTTGCGCGCGAGGATTTCGTTGATGACCGGGCCGCTCCACGTGGCGAGATAATTTGCGGTGGCGGGGCTGACGCTGCCGACGAAATTCGTGAGCGTGGCCGAGCCATTGGGGAAGCGGCCGCCGGAAACTCCTTCCGCCTGTGTGCCGAATGCGACGGTTTGAATCGTGACGCCGGCGTTGTCTGCCAGCGTGAGCGTTTCGCCGGCGGCGGAGAGCTTGAAATCGAGCCGGTCCGGCCCGACGCCTTCATCGGCGAACAGTTGCACGTAACCGAGCGGGGCCAGAAATGAGAGCGAGGTGATTTGGTGCGTGCCGTTACTCGTGGCGAGGTAAAGGCCCTGTAAAGCCACGGGCGCGCCGGCAGATTTGTTAAATAACTCGATCCAATCTGGCAGGCCGGGCGTGGGATTGGCGAGCCATTCGTTGAGGGCGAGGTTGGTGCTGGAGGCGAGCGCGGCGGCAACGTTCGCGGCGTTGGTGGTGGGCGTGGTGAGCGTCCAGTTGCCACTGATGCGACCGACGGAGTAGTTCGTGAGTTGCAGGCCGTAGGTCAGGGCGTCCACGCGGTTGGTGGCGGCATCGTAGAGCGAAACGGTTTCGCCGTTCTTGCCGAGACTGAAGCCGGTATGCAGGCCGGGGGTCGTGTTCGTGGTCGCATCGCACCAGACGATGAGATGACCACCGGCAGAAATGGTGGTGGCAGGGAAAACAAATTTCCGCGCGTTGCCGTCATCGGTGAGACTCCAGCCGGTGAGCGTGACGTTGCTGCTGCCGGGGTTCCGGAGTTCGATCCAGTCCGGGAACGTGCCGCCGTGGTTCACAGCGCTGATATTTTCTGCCATGAGCTCGTTGAGATAAACCAGCGGGGCCGCAGCGGCTGCGTTGGCGATGCCGGGCGTGCCGTTGGTGCTGGCGCTGGCCTGCCAGTTGGCGGGATCGTCGGGGTCGCCGAGCGGGTTGATGATTTCCAGCGAGCGTCCGCCGGCATCGGCAGCAGTCGGCCAGCCGGCGTTATTTTTATAATCGAGGGAGGTGATCAGATTGCCCAGCGGGTCGAAGAGCGCAAGGCGTTCGCCGCTGTTATTGAGGCTGCCCCCGAACCAGCCGGCGGCAGTCACGCCGGGGTAGCGGAGCATCCACGCATTCGTATCGGTATTGGAGCCAAGCACCAGCCGCGCTCCCCCGGCAAGGCTGATCCCTTGCGGAAAAATGTAGTTGATGCCGCTGAAATAATAGCCGCTGAGATCCGCCGTCGCGCCGGAGATGTTTTGCAGCTCGATGAATTCGTAGAGCGAGCCGCCCGGCGGGTTATACATGATTTCCGCGAAGCGCAGGGGAACGCCCAGCCGGCCGACGGCGAAGGTGGCCTCGGTCACGGCGCTCCAGTTGCCGCCGGTTACGGCGCGGGCGCGGACGGTGACGGTGGTGTTCAACGACACCGGGCCGGTGTAAATCTGCGCCGCCGGGGACACCGCGCCGGTGAAGGCGGTGCGGGGGTCGCTGCCGTTCGTCGTGTAGTAAATCGTGCCGCCGGTGTTGGTGATGACGAGCGCAAAGCCCGGGGCGACGGGGCCGCCGAATTGGTTGAAGCCCGGCGCGTTGGTGTGAGCCGTGAGCCCGAACGGCTGCATCTGGCCGAAGTAAATGGCTTGGCGGTCCTGCGCCCAGGTCAAAATCGTGGTGTCCATGGTGACGTACCAGGCCGTCATGAGGGCCAGCAACTGGTCGCGCAGTTCGTTGAAGCGGTTGGTGAGGTTCGCGCCGGAGAGCGCGCCGCCATTGAAGAAATGTTTCTGGATGCGGTCGGCCCAGAGCAGGCGGAATTCCGGGCTGCCGCGCAGGCTCTGGTAGAGCTTGGGGACATCGTAGCTCGTGCTGGCCAGGCCACCGTTCAAGTATTCGGTGCCGCTGTTGGTGAAGGAGTTGAACGTGATGGGGCGGCCCGCGTTGCCCATGCCGTTCTCGGCGTCCCAGACGACGAAGCGCCACGGGCTGGTGGTGTTGGTGTTGCGGTCCTTGCCGGCGTTCCAGTTGTTGCCGGGCCAGTCGCCCATGGCGGCGAAGCTGTTGAGGATGCAGTAGTCGGCGAAGTTGATCAGGTCCATCCGGCGGGCGATGTTGGTGTAGACCGCCGGGTTCGTGACCGCCTCGGTCGTGACGTAGCTGACGAGGTTGTCGAAATCCACCCGATCGCCTTCGACGACGCCGGAGTTGTTCCAGTTCGGCCCGACGACATCCCAATCGGCGCTGCCGCCGAGGTGGGACTGGAAGAAGCGCCGGTCCACGCGCTCGCATGGGTTATACCACGGCGCGGCCGAGTTGGGGACGCCGTTGACGAACACCGTCGCAAGCGTACCCGCGATTGCAATCTGCCCCATGTCTTGCGAGAGCCGCCGGTGGATTTCGTCCCGGATAAAGGGATTATAATTGTCGCCGGTGCCGGCGCGCAGGATGACATTGTCGAATTCCCGCACGGTGGTCCGGTCAAACAACGGATAATCCAGCCGGCCGGGCCCGTAATCGCCGCGGAAGAACAGGCCGAAGGAAAACTTGCTGGTCGGGGTCAGCCCCGATCGCGTGGAATCGCTCCCGTGCAGGCGCAGGCCGCAATCC
>JAFMIX010000253.1 GCA_017853785.1 Verrucomicrobiales bacterium | reverse complement strand
GCACGCCCGAACATCCGCTCGGCGCGACGATGGTCTCCAGCGAAGGCGCGTGCGCAGCCTACCACCGCTACCGACTTCGCTGAATTTTCGAATTACGATCGACGATTTACACAGCAACCTCGGAAACAAATGCGGCTCGTAAATCGTTGCGGGATGGTTTGGGCCGCAAGGTGGTGTTCCATTCGCTGCGCCATAGCTTCGACACCAACCTGGCGCGGGTGGAGCGGTCAACCGCGTGGCCATGTCTTTGATGCGCCACAGTCACCGCCGTCTGACCGACAAGGTTTATACGGATGAAAATCTGTTGGGCACTTAGGGGGATTGACGCCCTACCCAGTTATGCCGCCGGAGTCTCCCAAATAGCCTCCCAAATTTTAGGCGCAGCGGGTCAAAACGTGGCTTTGTCTGTCGCTGTAAACAGCGGGGAGAAAACGGCAAAACCGTTTGATAACATTGGGGAAATTCACATTTTGACGCTGCCTGTGGCAGATGGTCAATGTGGTGAGAATGGCGGGAGCGGCGGGGCTCGAACCCGTAACCTCTGCCGTGACAGGGCAGCGCTCTAACCAATTGAGCTACGCCCCCGCGTGAGCCGCAAACCTAGAGAAAGCTTACAGAAACGTCAATCTTGAACTCAGAAAAATTCGGGCGACAGACGCCAAGGAGGTGGGGGTGGGGAACCCCGCTGAAGGAACGCGCTGCCGCCCGAACGGGCACAGCCTACGACGCCATGATGCGTTGTCAACCGCGCATCTGCCCCAATAAAGTGCCGCCAATCAGCCGCCCTGTTGAATGGCCAACCTAGCCCAACTTCGCCCGCAGCGCCTCGGCCACCCGCAAGAACGCCTGCCCCGGCGGCTGCTTAGGCGCGGACACCACCACGGGCACGCCTCGGTCGCCGCCTTCGCGGATTTCGGTGAACAGCGGCACTTCGCCGAGGAAGGCCGTCTTCTGCCGTTCCGCCTCCGCCTTGCCACCGCCGTGGCCGAAGATTTCCACGCGCTGGCCGGTAGGCGTGATGTAATAACTCATGTTCTCGACGAGGCCGAGGATGGGCACGTTCACCTTCTCAAACATCGCAATGCCTTTCCGCACGATCCCCAGCGATGCTTCCTGCGGCGTGGTGACGATGACGCCGCCGTCGAGCGGGACAATCTGGCAGAGGGAGAGTTGCGCGTCGCCGGTGCCGGGCGGAAGGTCCACGAGCAGATAATCCAAGTCGCCCCATGCCACGCTGGAGACGAATTGCTGGATGGTTTTCTGAATCATCGGCCCGCGCCAGATGACGGGCTGGTCGTCGTTCAGGAGAAAGCCGATGCTCATCAGCTTCACGCCGTGGCTTTCGAGGGGGATGAGCTTCTCGTCCGGGCCGATGTTCGGGCGGCCCTTCACGCCCATCATCAGCGGAATGCTTGGCCCGTAGATGTCGCAATCCAGCAAGCCGACTTTCGCGCCGAGGTGGGCGAGCGCGCAGGCAAGATTCACGGAGGTGGTGGATTTACCCACGCCACCCTTGCCGCTGGCGATGGCGACGATGCGCTGGATGCCGGAAACTTTGTTCTGGCCTTTCCACGGGCTCGCGGCGGCGGCCTGCTGCGGTGTGGGCTGGCGCACGTCCACAAATACGTGGTTGATGCCGGGCAACGTCCGCAGGATCGCCTCGCTGTCGGTGCGGATCTGCTGGGCGGCGTCCGCGTTGGCCGTGGTCAACTGCATGACGACCGTGACGGCGCCGTTGCCCACGGCGATGTCTTTGACCAGGCCGAAAGAAACGATGTCGCGCGAATAGCCGGGATATTTTACGGCTTGGAGCGCGGTCCTGATGCTGGCTTCGTTGAGTGAATTCATCGGGCGGACAAATTGCCAGCCGCCGCGGCAAACGCAAGATTCAGTTCACACCCGAAACGGCTTGAGTCAGCGGGTTGCTTCCGCAAAATGTGCCGGTGTTGAAATCCGGCAATTTGTTTTTGGCGCTGCTGCTCCTGGCGGCCGGCTGCACGACTTCCTCACGCCGGCCGGAGCCGCCACCGAACTGGGAAGGCGGCATGGTCGTGCCCGTCTTCCCGCCCGCGGTAGTGCCGCCCCAAGTGCCCGCCGTGACAAATCACGTCGCGATGACGAATCCGGTCGCACCGCTTTGGATTCCTTTCGCGGCGTGGACACGCTCGAACAGTTTCACCGCGCCGCTGCGGCTGGTGGCCGGGACGCAGGCCAGTTATTCCGTCTCGACCCCGCGCGGCGTGCTCGCCGTGAAGACCGGCAGCCGGCTCGCGCGGTGGGACGGGTTGAGCGTGCAGCTCGGCTATGCGCCCCAAGAAACGAACGGCCAGCTGTTCCTGCACACGCTGGATGCGCAGAAGAATTTACAACCGCTGCTGGCTCCCGTGCCGCTGCCGGCGCGCAGCAACCGCGTCATCGTCATTGATCCCGGCCACGGCGGCGTCAATCCGGGCACGAAGAGCGTGCTGGGAAATTTCTACGAGAAGGATTACGCGCTGGACTGGGCGCGGCGGCTGGCGCCGTTGCTGGCGACGAACGGTTGGACGGTGTTTCTGACCCGCACGAACGACACGGACGTCTCGCTCGCGGACCGTGTGGCGTTCACCGAGGCGCGGCGCGCGGATGTGTTCCTGAGCCTGCACTTCAACTCGGCCGCGCCGAACCCCGAACCGCACGGGCTTGAGACTTATTGCCTCACGCCGCCGGGAATGCCTTCAAACCTCACCCGGGAATACGAGGATGATCCGAAGCTGGTCTTCCCCAACAACGCGTTCGACCAGCAGAACCTGCAATACGCCGCGCACCTGCATCGCGCCCTGATCGGCGTGGGCGGCACGGCGGATCGCGGCGTGGCGCGGGCACGCTTCATGGGCGTGCTGCGCGGCCAACGTCGGCCCGCCGTGCTGCTGGAAGGTGGCTACCTCTCCAATCCGCACGAGGCCCGGCGCATCGCCGACCCGGCGCACCGGCAGCAATTGGCGGAAGCCGTAGCGCGGGCGCTCAACTAAAACGAAGATGGAGGATGGAGGATGGAAAATTATGCCGCTCATCAAACATTTCCGAGAGCTGAACGGGTATCAACTTGCCCGTCGGGAGGCCCAGGCCATTTACGCCCGGAGCCGCAATTTTCCCGCCGAGGAGCGCTATGCTTTGACCGATCAGATCCGCCGTTCGTCGCGGGCGGTGAAGGCGATGGTCGCCGAAACATGGGCGCGACGACGTTACCGCGCTGTTTTCATCAACAAGATTGACGAGGCATTGGGAGAGGCGCCCGAAACCCAGTCATGGCTGGATGACTGTCTCGATGGCGGTTACATTTCATCCGTGGAATTCAAACGCATGGACGCCGCCTGGCAAAGCATCGGCGCCATGCTGAACAAAATGATTCTTCGGGCCGACGATTTCTGCGGAACAAAACCGGATTAATCCATCCTCAATCCTCGTCCTGCCACCAATGCCATCCCCAATCCTCAATCTTCCATCCTCGTTTGTTTTGGTGACTGGCGGTGCGGGCTTCATCGGCTCGCACCTCGTCGACCGGCTGCTTGTGGATGGTAAAAGCGTCGTCGTG
>JAFMIX010000252.1 GCA_017853785.1 Verrucomicrobiales bacterium | reverse complement strand
CGCGAACTCACCTGCACCGCGTGGGCCATCCCCACCTACAACGTCAAGGGCTGGAAAGCCCCATGCTACCTGATGACCGATGGTCACTACGACGGCTACCAGGAAATGCTCACGAAAGTGACGTGGCACAAATATGGTGTCGCGGACGGCGTCGCGCGCGACCCGCGCTGCGAGAACTGCATGGTGCATTGCGGCTACGACCCCAGCGGCGCGCTCGGCACGAATTACCAGCGCGGCGACAACTGGAAGAACTTCGCCTACAACTTCGGCACCAAGCCCGCGCCCTACCCTGCCTCGCCGGAGCTGGTGAAGACCGCCTTCAACGGCATGAGCATCGGCAAGGGCCATCTCGCCGAGGCCAAGGCCGCCATCAATTCCCCGCGCGCCGCGATGAACGGCGCGCAAGCCGCGTTCTCCCGCAAGGCGGAAGAACCGCACGAGGCGCACGGCGGCAGCCTCTGCGCCACCGCCGCCACCAGCGAGCGCGATGAGTTGCTGGCGAAGATCGCCGCCGCCAGGAAGCCGGAGTAGCCGCGGCCGGCGGCGACTGTTAACGCATGAATGCCTCAATGCCCCATGCCGCCCGGGCGCTTCCCCAACGGAATTACCTTTCCTGCCTGCAGGCCTATCGCGGCATCGCCGCCGTGGCGGTGTTGCTTTACCACGTCACCGAACTCGCGCGGACCAAGCTCGGCTGCGACCTGTGGTTCGGCCTGTTTCACGCCGGCAATCTCGGGGTGGATTTCTTTTTCGTCCTCAGCGGGTTCATCATCCTCCATGCGAACGGGCGTTCCATCGGCGATCCCTCAGCGGCGCGGAAATACATTTATGCCCGGCTGACGCGCATCTATCCGGTGTTCCTCAGCATCTGCGCACTCAAGCTGGGATTCATGTTCGCTGGCGGCGGTGGCGTGCGCGAAGGCAAGACAGATCTGGGCTACATCCTTTCCTCGCTGCTGCTCTGGCCATTGGACCGGCCGCCGTTTCTGGACGTGGCTTGGACTTTGAGCTTTGAGATGACGTTCTATTTCCTGTTTCTATTCCTGATTTTCTACGGCGCGAGTTTGTGGCGCGTGGTCGTGGCGCATGCGTTCGTCGTGCTGCTGCTTCACCTGCCGGGCGTGCCGGAATTGACTTTCCCGGCCAGCTTCCTGTTCAGCCCGTATTTCCTGGAGTTCTACCTCGGTTGCGCTGCCTGCGCGCTCGTGCGGCATTGGCGCGCCCGGCGCGCGGCGGCGCTGGCAATCTTTCTCGGCGGCGGCGGGTTGTTCATCCTGGGCTACGGATTTTTGCGGCAACTGGACGAGTGCGGCGAACTGGTCCAGCGGTTTTACCTCGGGCTTGCCTTTGCTATGATCGTTCTTGGCTCGGTCGCGCTGGGCCAGAGATTTGACGGCCTTGTCCCCCGCTGGCTCAAGGCGACCGGCGACGCCTCCTATTCCATCTACCTCCTCCACGGCAATTTGGTGAATCTCGGCATCAACTTTCTGTTGGCTCAAGGCCGCGGGTCCGGGGAAACGCCTCAGTGGATGTTTCTGGCGTTGGCTGCCCTGGTGTTCGCGGGCAGCTACGGCTTTTATCTGGCCGTGGAAAAGCCGCTGCTGCAATTCTGCCGCAAACGCGCGCCGAAATAGCTTTTCCCGCGGCGGCCAGCGCGAATCCCCTGCCGCGTCGCCCGGCGAATGGTTTTGACGCCCCGCCCCGCTTGCCGTAGCGTTTCCACTCAATTTTTATCATGCTCAAAGCCATTGTTAAATTGTTTGGCGGGTCCAAGAACGACCGGGAAGTCCGACGCCTCCGCCCCATCGTCGCCGCCATCAACCAGATCGAGGCCGAGCTCCAGAAGCTCTCCGACGACGCCCTCCGCGCCAAGACCGCCGCCTGGAAAGCCGAGCTTTCGCAGATCTCCGATGACGCCCAGCTCAAAGCGCGGCTTGAAGCCATCCTGCCCGAGGCTTTCGCCGTGGTAAAGAACGGCTGCCGCCGGTTGTGCGGCCAGGATGTCATCGTGCGCGGCCATCCGTTGCGCTGGGAGATGGTGCCGTTTGACGTGCAATTGATCGGCGGCATGGGGTTGCATCGCGGGTTCATCGCGGAAATGGCCACCGGCGAAGGCAAGACGCTTGTCGCCACCATGCCCGTCTATCTCAACGCCCTCACCGGCCGCGGCGTGCACGTCGTGACCGTGAACGACTACCTCGCCGCGCGCGACTCGGAATGGATGGGCGCGGTCTACAAGTTCCTCGGCCTGACCGTCGGCTGCATCCTGCACGACCAGCCGCCGCAAGTCCGCCGCGAGCAATACAATTGCGACATCACCTACGGCACGAACGCCGAGTTCGGCTTTGATTATCTCCGTGATAACGGCATGGCCTCGCGCCGCGAGGAGCAGGTGCAACGCGGGCATTACTTCGCCATCGTGGACGAAGTCGACTCCATCCTCATTGACGAGGCGCGCACGCCGCTCATCATCAGCGGCCCGGCGGTGCGGATGTCGTTCGACGACCAATACGGCCAGTTCAAGCCCGCCGTGGAATCCATCGTCCGCGCGCAGGATAAACTTTGCGCCCGCTTCCTCACCGAAGCCGAGGCGCTCATCAAAAAGCGCAAGCCTGCCGACGGCGCCAAGCCGCAGAACCCCGAGCAGCTCGACCGCGAAATCGGCCTGCTGCTCTTCCGCGTGAAGACCGGCAGCCCGCGTTCCGACGCGTTGTTGCGCGTGCTGGAAGACCCGGAGATCGCCGGCTTGATGAACAAGGCGGAGTTGTCGCTGCACGCCGACCAGTCGAAGAAGGAGTTTTACGCGGAGAAGGAAGAATTGCTGTTTGCAATCGACGAAAAGAGCCACGAAGCCGACCTCACCGAGAAGGGCCGCAACTTCCTGTCGCCGAAAGATCCGGACGCCTTCATGTTGCCGGAGTTGACCACGCTGTTGCACGAAGTGGACGCCGGCCCCGAGCCCGACGCCCGCAAGCGGCTCGAGGCCAAGGCCAAGATTCAGGCTGATTACGAGAGCAAAGCCCAGCGCATCCATTGCATCTCGCAATTGCTCAAGGCCTACGCGCTTTACCTCAAGGACGTGCAATACGTCGTGCAGGAAAACAAGGTCATCATCGTGGACGAAAACACCGGCCGGCTTATGACCGGCCGCCGCTGGAGCGACGGCTTGCATCAGGCGGTCGAAGCCAAGGAAGGCGTCGCCATCGAGCGCGAGACGCAGACGCTTGCGACCATCACGATCCAGAATTATTTCCGCCTCTACAAAAAACTCGCGGGCATGACCGGCACAGCCGAGACCGAAGCCTCGGAGTTTTTCGACATCTACAAGCTCGGCGTGCTCGTCATCCCGACGAACCGCACCGTCGCCCGCAAGGACGCCAACGATTCCGTCTACAAGACGCGGCGTGAGAAGTTCAACGCCGCGCTCGCCGAGATCAAGCGCATCCACGGCGAGGGCCGCCCCATCCTCGTCGGTACCATTTCCGTGGAGATCAGCGAAATGCTTTCGCGGATGCTCAAGAAGGAAGGCATCATCCACTCCGTCCTCAACGCCAAGTATCACCAGCAGGAAGCCGA
>JAFMIX010000251.1 GCA_017853785.1 Verrucomicrobiales bacterium | reverse complement strand
TCCAACTGCAACGTGTGTGTTTTGTCAGCGACCCGGCACGGCGACCCAAGTAGACCATGCGATTCCTAGAGCCCGCGGGGGCAATGCGACACTTGATAATGCCCAATTAGCATGTCCGCATTGCAACCCATCGAAGGGCGTAGGCAATTTCCTGAAGACTGCGCCGCCGGGTTACACGGGCCCTTGGCCACCATGATGACAGCGGAGCGTAGGACTTGAATACTCGCTACAAACCAGGCGACTACGAGGCGCGACATAACGCGCCGGCGTGGCAAGATCGAGCTAACTTTGTGGTCGCTGCCGACATTGCGACTAGTCCCGAGACGCGAGAATGGGAGCAACTTTGGGTGCGAATGATCTCCGACAAAAGGTTCGAGATTTGCTGCATCCCGTTTTTTGCGCACGGTCTTGCTCTTGGGGACGAAGTTGAAGTCGATGACGATTATGTTGTTAAGCGGGTCCTCGTTGCTTCCGGTCACATCACTCTCCGTGTGTGGTTCGGTAACTCTAAGGATTCTGTTGGCAGAACGCGGGTGATGGAGCTCATTGATCACGAAAAATGCGAGCATGAATGGTCGTCTTTGAATCTTCTTGCCATCGATGCACGGACATCGACAACGGCACAGGGTCTTGTTGAAGCTCTTACTGTCCTACGAAACGAGGGAGCAGTGGAGTTCGAAACAGGGGAAAATTCTCCACCGGGGTAGCGGTGTGAGAGTTGACCTTGTCACGTTGGTCGGTTTTTTCATCATCAACGCGTTCCAAAAAAATGCGCATTCCCGAGAAAATCCATCCCGCAATGGAACTCTCCTTAGAGCATGTTGAACCAACGCTTGCGCATGAGTTCGCTATTCTCTGGGTCGCAAGGGAACTTGGCATCTTTGAACGCTTCTAAGATGGCGTCGGTTAGAGTATCGGGTAACAGGACGCTCCGGTATTTGGCTCCACAAAACCCGATTCAGAACCATAGGCAACGTGTCCACCGTCGTGGATGCGAACGGGTAGGAGCAACGATCAGCTTTGACGCCTACGTGAGCCCCGCAGATACACGCCCGCGAAGACCGCGTGGCGGGCTTGAAGGAAGCGTTCACCTACGACGGCCTGCAGCGGCTGAGCGGCGCAAGTCGCTATGCGAGCCTGACGGCGACAACGCCCGCGGAGACGCAGGCGTACAGTTACGATGCCACGGGCAACCTGCTGGGCAAGGGCAGCCAGTACAACGGGTACAGCTACAGCGCTGCCACGGGCTGCACGAACGCCCACGCCCAGCTGCACGCAGTGCGGCAGGTGACGGCGGGCGGGAGTCTGCGCAGCTACTGCTACGACGCGAACGGCAACCTGACGACGATTACCGGCACGAATGCCGGCTACACGGCAGTGAGCTGGTGGGCCTCGAATCTGGCGCGGCGGATGTCGAAGGGGAGCACCAGTGCGGAGTTCTGGTACGGGCCGGACAGGGCCCGGGTGCTGCAGGTAGCGACGCGGGCCACCGAGTCCGAACGGACGGTGTATCTCGGCTCGCTCTATGAGCGGACGGTCATTACTCCGAACACTGGCAGTGCCACCACCCGCCACGTGCATTACGTGCGTGCCGGGGACGAGACGCTCGCCATCAAGACCTGGTCGAAGGTGGGTACCGGGGCGTATAGCCCGCAGGTGCGCTACCTGCACCGCGACCATCTGGGCTCGGTGGTCGCCATCACCACCGAGACCGGCACCGTGGAAAGCCGCTCCAGCTTCGACGCCTGGGGCAAGCGCCGCGACCCCGCCACCTGGGTCGCCCCCGCCGCAGGCACGTTCACCGCCGCCCCCACCGCCACCGACCGTGGCTATACCGGCCATGAACACGTGGACGAGCTCGGCCTCGTCCACATGAACGGGCGCATCTACGACCCCGAGATAGGAAAGTTTCTCTCCGCCGACCCCACCCTGCAGTTCCCCGAATTCACCCAAGGCTACAACCGCTACGCCTACGCCGGCAACAACCCTCTCTCCTACACCGATCCAAGTGGATTTAGTTTCTGGAAGAAGCTGATGAGCTTCGTGGGGCTGATCATCAATTTCAATCCCGGGTTCCAGGGCTGGTCGACGGCATTCTGGCGCGGGTTTGTCACTGGGTTTCTGACCAGTGGCGGCAACCTGAAAGCCGCACTCCTCGGAGGCGTCGGCGGTGCCTTGTTCGGGGTTGTTGGCGGAAAGACGATGAGCTTTGTGCAGCGAGCGCTGCTGCATGGCTTGATAGGTGGCTCCATCAGTGCCCTGGGCGGGGGGAAGTTCGGGAGCGGATTTCTGGGGGCCTTCGCAGGGGGATTGCTGTCGCCGCAAATCGAAGGGCTATTGGGTGCAGCGGGAACCGGCGGTACGATGGGCACGGTTCTGCGTACCATCGCCTCCGCCATCGTTGGCGGAATCAGCAGTAAGCTAGGCGGCGGCAAGTTCCTGAATGGTGCTGCCATGGCCGCGTTCGCACGGCTGTTCAATGATGAGGCGCATCCCAACAAGCTATCTGACTCTCCCTCTCGGAGTGATGAGGAAGACGAAGTTGTTGTGAAGGCAAAGCCGAGCTTCTGGAGCAGGTTCACCGGATGGATTGCAGACACCGGGCGGACGTGGGGGACATGGATCAGTGATCAGATTCAGGGCATCGCCGATGTAATCTCTGAATGGGCGAGTCCTAGCATCAGCGCGGGGGCAGAGGCAACAACTCGTGTTGGCGGGGTTGCCGTCGGTGCAGGTGCTGCAGCTCTTGATCCGCAGGCAATGAATGCCGCCGCCACCCTGAAGGCGAAAAACCAAGTTGAATCGTGCGTCAATGCCGGCGTGTGCCAAGTCCCAGATGACCCAATGGCGGTCAATCAGTTCCTGTCTCGTAGCCCTGCCGACTATGCTGGTGCGTTCAACTACCTTCAGAGTCGGGGATGGAATACAAATCAAAATGAGCCGGCCAGAGATTGATCGCCCATTGAATCGAGCAGGTAGCACTAGTCGGGAAGGTGGGCATGTTGGCTTTCGATCTGTCCTGTCGATTCTCGTTGTCGTGGTCGCGTACACGTCTGGCTGTGATTCTCGTCCGAACAGGTCGACGCAATCGACGCCTCGCGAGACACCGAAATTCAGCCAGAGCACCGACGGTCAGCTATCCAATGACGACTATTCGAAAGATCACGAGCTGTTACTGGAAGTGGTCATCGGCAGGAAGTGTCGTAGTGCCCGTGTCGCGTCACTGGTTGATTCTGGTGCTTCTCCTAGCGCCAAAACTGAATGGGGAGTCTCAGCATTCCAGCTATCGTTGGAGCTGGGAGCGGAAGACTGCGCAAAGACGCTTCTCGAAGCGGGTGCCGACATTCGGAGCGTGAGCAAGAACGGACAGAATGCTATCCATAGCGCGGTGCTTGGCGGCGCAGGAAGGAACTTGGCATCGTTGATTGGTGCTGGTGTTCCTTTCGATCTCCCGGACATTCAAGGCGTCACGCCATTGATGATCGCGGCCTACACTTCAAACCGTGACGCAATCAAGATACTTCGGAGCGCTGGCGCAGATCCGTGTCGGCGCGACAAGCGCGGCAGAAGGGCGGCTGACATTTCCAGACTTTCGAGCACGGA
>JAFMIX010000018.1 GCA_017853785.1 Verrucomicrobiales bacterium | reverse complement strand
TTCTGGGTCGAGGGACTCCGGATGAGCGAGCGGTTCAAGCTGCATCCGGCCACGCGGCGGCGATTGCACTGGGAATGGCGGCGGTGATTCCTTTGGTTGCGGCGCGGGGGCGGGCGTGATATAGCTATCAAGCTATTTTTTAGCGATTATGGCTGACGAAAAACAATCCAAGGAAGAAGGCCCGAAGCCCAAGAAAGCTCCGGAATTCAAAGTCCCTCCGCGCGCTTGGCTGCTCTGGGTGCTCATCCTCACCGGCGTGATGACGCTGATGTTGCTGCGCGACCGGATGGAAGTCCCCGCCGACAAGCTGCCGCAGGCCGTCTTTATGCAGAAGGTCGCGTCAAACGAAATCGTGAACGCCACCATCACGCTCGACCCGCAATCGCCCTATCTCCGGGAAATCACCGGCGATTACCTCAAGAAAACCAAGGACGGCAAAGCGGAAAAAACCGCCTTCAGCGCGCTCGTGTTTCTCACGGACGAAAAGCTGCAGGAGCTGTCCAGCAACCCGAATTTCAAATCCGTCCGCCCGAACGCCATGCTGCTGGGCCTGGTCTACAGCGTCTTGCCCGTGCTCCTCATCGGGTTTCTCATCTGGTTCTTCGTGTTCCGCCAGATCAAGATGGCGGGCAAGGGCGCGATGAGCTTCGGCAAGAGCAAAGCGCGGCTGCTCGCCAAGGAAAAGAACAAGACCACATTCAAGGATGTCGCCGGCGTAGAGGAGGCGATGGAGGAAGTCTCCGAACTCGTCGAATACCTGAAAGACCCGAAGAAATTCCAACGCCTCGGCGGCCGCATCCCCAAAGGCGTGCTGATGATCGGCCCGCCCGGCACGGGCAAAACCTTGCTCGCGAAAGCCATCGCCGGCGAGGCGGACGCGGCGTTCTTCAGCATCAGCGGCTCGGACTTCGTGGAGATGTTCGTGGGCGTTGGCGCCAGCCGCGTGCGCGACATGTTCGAGCAGGCGCGCAAAGCGACGCCGTGCCTGATCTTCATCGACGAAATTGACGCCGTGGGTCGGAGTCGTGGTCACGGGCTCGGCGGCGGCAACGACGAACGCGAGCAGACGCTCAACGCGCTCCTCGTGGAGATGGACGGCTTCGACACGCAGGACGGCATCATCATCATCGCCGCGACAAACCGCCCCGACGTGCTCGACCCCGCATTGCTGCGGCCCGGGCGCTTCGACCGGCAGGTCACGGTCAACCTGCCCGACGTGCGCGGGCGCGAAGGCATTCTCAAGGTTCACGCCAAGAACGTAAAACTCGCGGCGGGCGTGGATTTGTCCATCATCGCGCGGGGCACGCCCGGATATTCCGGCGCGGAGCTGGCGAACCTGCTCAACGAAGCCGCGCTGCTTGCCGCGCGTACCGGCAAGAAAGCCATCGGCATGAAGGAACTCGAGGATGCGCGCGACAAAGTCCGCTGGGGCCGCGAACGCCGCAGCCTTGCCATGACCCCCGAGGAAAAGAAAAACACCGCCTGGCACGAGGCCGGCCACGCGCTCGTCAACGTCGTGCTCAAGCACACGCATCCATTGCACAAGGTCACCATCATTCCGCGCGGCCAGTCGCTGGGCTCGACGATGTTCCTGCCGAAGGACGACATCCTCAGCCGCAAGCGCAAGGAGATGCTGGCCACCATCGCCGTGACGATGGCCGGGCGGATCGCGGAGGAGATTATCGCCGAAGACATCTCCACCGGCGCCGCGGGCGACATCCAGCAGGCCACGCAGATGGCGCGCTCGATGGTCATGCATTGGGGCATGAGCGACAAGATCGGCATGGTGCAATACGGCGAAACGAACGAATACGTCTTCCTCGGCCGCGAGATGGGGCGTAGCAAGGAATATAGCGAGAAGACGGCGCAGGAAATCGACGCCGAGGTGAAGCTCATCATCGACGAAGCCTATCGCCGCGCGAAGGAAGTCATTGAGACCTACCGCAGCCAGTTGGAGACCATCGCCAAGGCGCTCTTGGAATACGAAACGCTCGACGGTGCTCAGGTTGAGGAGATCGTCCGCACCGGCACGTTCACCCCGCCGGCAGTGCCCCCCGCGAACGTCGAGCCGCCGCACGGCGCGCCTGCCGGCACGCCGTTGCCGGAGAATCCGCCCAAGCCCGTGCCGCCCAAGCTCCCCGGCCTCGGCACCCCCGCGCCGGCAACGGCTTGAGCCAAGGCTGAAAGCAACCTTCATGAAACCGAGTGCGCGTCGTTTAGTTCGCGCATTCGGTTTTTTCTTTGCGCTGGTGCTGGTCGCGCCCGTCGCTCCGGTGGTGGCGGCAAAAGAAGTTTCCGCCATAAGCGACGCGTTCTTCCCCATCATGCCCTACAACAACGCGCCCACCAACGCGGCCCTGTTGCGGCGGATGCGCGAGTGTGGCTTCAACCTCGCCGGGTTCGTCACCCCCGCCGCGCTGGATGCCTGCCATGCCGCCGGGCTACGCGCCATCGTCGCCGACCCGCGCGTAACGGAATACGACTGGACCAACGTGGACTCGACCCGCGCCCGCTCGAATATCACCAGCCTCGTCCGCCAAGTCGGGCGGCATCCCGCCGTCTTTGGTTATAAGCTCCGCGATGAGCCGAACCTCGCCATGTTGCCCGGCCTCGGCGAAGTCGCCGGGCTTGTGCGGGAAATCGCGCCAGGGAAATTTCCCTACATCAATCTCTTTCCAAACTACGCCGGCGCGCGTTGGATTGGCACGACCAATTACGCCGAATATCTCGAGACTTTCGCCGCCACCTGCCGCCCGCCCATCATCAGCTACGACAACTATTCGCTGCTCGACAACGGCAGCGTGGACGGCGCGTATTGGACGAACCTTGAGCTGATCCGCGCCTTGGCCCGGAAGCACGGCGCGGAATTCTGGAACACCATTCTCGCCGCCGCGCACTTCGATTACCGCGAGCCGACCGCCGCCGATTTCCGCCTGCTCGCCTACACCACGCTCGCCTACGGCGGGCGCGGCTTGTGCTGGTTCACCTATTTCGCCACCGGCCCGGACTCCCACCTCGCGCCCGTGGATCAGTTCGGTCACGAATCCCCGACGTGGTATTTGCTGCAGAACATCAATCTCCAGGTGCAGCACCTCGCGCCGACCATCCTGCAACTCACCAACACCGCCGTGTATCATCTCGGCGAAATCCCAGAAGGCTGCTCCGGCCCCGCCGCCACCAACCTCGTGACCGCCATGACCGCCGGAAATTTTGTCATCGGCGAATTCACCCACCGTGACGGCACCGCCTACGTGCTGATCGTAAACAAGGATCTGGCCCGCGCGCGCCGCTGCCAGCCGCAATTCCGCACCGCGCCCCGGCAGTTGCAGATCATCTCACCATTCACGGGTCGCGCGGAGAAATACGACCGGGAATTCTCCTGGCTCGCTCCAGGAGCGGGCGCCTTGCTGAAGTTCGAGCCGTGAAAAGCCAGCTGTGATCAGCCGCCCCGGCTTTTCAAGTCTGAAACCGTCCACCGCGTTTTCCCGAAAACTTTTGCCTCGCGCCGGGGTTGAAGTAACTTGTCGGCACTAACTTATGAGCCACCACCCCTCCGCCCCCGCTCGCGAGATTTACCACAAAATCACCGCCAACATCGGCCGCATCATGCAGGGGCAAGGCGCTGCCACGCGCAAGCTCCTCGCCGCGCTCGCCAGCGGCGGACACGTGTTGCTCGAGGATTCACCCGGCACCGGCAAGACCACGCTCGCCAAGGCGCTCGCCCGCTCCATTGACGCACGGTTCAAACGCATCCAATTCACGCCCGACCTGCTACCCTCGGACATTCTCGGCGTCTCCGTCTTCAACCAGCGCGATCAGGAATTTCATTTTCACGAAGGCCCGGTGTTCACGGACATTTTGTTGGCCGACGAAATCAACCGCGCTTCGCCGCGCACGCAATCCGCGTTGCTCGAAGCCATGGGCGAAGGCCAGGTCAGTGTGGAAGGCGAGCGACGCACCCTCGCGGAAATCTTCTTCGTCATGGCCACGGAAAACCCCCTCGAATTCCGCGGCACCTATCCGCTGCCCGAGGCGCAGATGGACCGGTTCGCGATGCAATTCACCCTCGGCTACGTCTCGCCGCAGGAAGAAGTCGCCATCATCACCGCGCACCAACACACCCCCCCCATCGAGGAGATCAAACCCGTCGTCAGCACGGCGGACGTTCTTGCGCTGCGCCGTGCCGTCGAGGTCGTGCGGTTCAGCGATGAACTCAAACGCTACATCGTGGACATCGTCGGCGCGACGCGCAACGCCAACGGCGTCCAGCTCGGCGCCAGCCCGCGCGCATCCATCGCCCTGATGAAAGCCGCGCAGGCGCTGGCGCTGTTCGACGACCTCCAGTTCGTCACGCCCGAGCTGATCCAAGAGCTGGCCGTGCCAGTCATCGCGCACCGGCTCGTAATGCAACCGCAGGCAAAGTTCTCCGGCCTCACCGCACGCGGCGTGGTGGAGGAAAGCGTCAAGAAACTCAAAGTGCCCGCTTAATCATTGATGATTTTCGATGGCTGATTGCCGCGCTGCAAAGCAAGTGCGCGGAACTCGAAAGTCGCAAATCCCAAATCTGATGAATTTGATTTGGCGCATCCTCTACCGCAGCTATCGCATCGCGACGTGGATGCAGCATTGGGCGGAGCGGCGCTACACCACGGCGGGGAAGGCAGCGGTGGTGGGACTTTGCGCCGCCGCGTTGTTCGGCGCAAACGTGGACAGTACTGTCGGCTACCAGGGGTTCATGTTCCTGTTCTTCGTGCTGCTGGTGGCGTTCCTGTGCAGCCGGGTTTTCCGCGCGCGGTTTGCCATCGAACGCGCCCTGCCCCGCTTCGGCACGGCGGGCCAACCACTGCACTACCGCGTAAATGTCGCCAACCTCACGCGGGAAGTTCAGTCCGACCTCGCGCTTATCGAAGACCTCGCCGACTCGCGTCCGGCCTTTGCCGAATGGCGCGACTTCCAGTTGGCGGATGGCAAACAGTTGCGCTCCCTGCGCCTGAGCCGGCGGCGTTGGAGCAATTCCTTCAAACTCGCGACGCTGAAAGACGCTGCCGTGCCGCCGCTCGCCGCCAACGGCACTGCGGAAGCCAAGTGTGAGATGGTCCCGCTACGACGCGGCGTGCTGCGATTCGAGGGCGCGACGCTCGCGCGGCCCGACCCGCTGGGTCTGTTCCGTGCCTTCGTCAGCGTCCGCGCGCCGCAAACCGTGCTGGTGTTGCCCAAGCGTTATCCGCTGCCGCGCCTCGCGCTGCCCGGCACGCAGGAATATCAGGAAGGCGGCGTGGCGCTGGCGGCCAGCGTGGGGCAGAGCGATGAATTCGTCTCGCTGCGCGACTATCGGCGTGGCGACCCGCAGCGGCACATCCATTGGCGCAGTTGGGCCAAGACCGGCATGCCCATCGTGAAGGAGTTCGAGGATGAATTCTTTGTGCGCCACGCGCTGGTGCTGGACACGTTCGCGCCACATCCACGCAGCGATATTTTCGAGGAGGCCGTGTCGGTGGCCGCGTCGTTCGCGTGCACCATCATCACGCAGGAATCATTGCTGGACCTGCTGTTCGTTGGCACACAAGCGTTCTGCTTCACGGCGGGCCGGAGCCTCGCGCGCGGCGACCAGATGCTGGAAATCCTCGCCTCGGCGCAGGCCTGCGCGGACCAACCGTTCACGAAACTGGAAACCCTAGTGCTCGACCACGCCAAGTCCGTCAGCGGCGTCGTGTGCGTGTTGCTCGCGTGGGATGCGGAACGGCGCAGCTTCGTGCGCAAGCTCCAGGCGCTCGGCGTGCCCGTCATGGTGCTGATCATCGTGCCGGCAGGCGAAGGCGCGGCGACCGACGCGCTGCTGATGCGCGACGGCCCGGAAAAATTTGTCACGCTGGAACTCGGGAAAATTGAGGAAGGACTGGCCAGGCTGACATGAAAACGCCGCCGCTATTGCTCGGATGCGCGCTGCTCTTCTGGGGCTGGCAATCCGACCTGCTCTGGGTGGGCGCAGTCATGGGCGCGCTGGTGGAGGCGGCGCGGATCGTGAAGCAGCGCTGGGAATTCACCGACGAGGAATTCCGCCGCATCGTCATGTTCTGCGAACTGGCCGGGCTGGCGGCGTTGCTCTACGCCTTCTCGGCGAACGACGGCCCGGCCAGTTTCGGCGGGCTGGTAGAGGACCAGACTTTAGGCGCGCAGAAAAAAGCCGGCAACGCCACCGTCGCGACCGCGCTCGCAGTCATCCGCTGGCTGCCGATGGTGTTTTTTTTGTTTGTCGTGGCGCAGGCCTACAGCACGCGGCCGGAAGTGCCGGTGGCCGTGGGTTCGCTGGTGCAATGGCGGCGGCGGCAGGCGGCGTGGCGCGAAGGCAAGCGGCTGCCGCCGGGCCGCACGTTCAACGCGGGATGGCCTTATTTCGGCGTGTGCCTCGGCGCGGCGAGCATGCATTCGGGCGGCGCCTCAGGCTATTTCTGGGGGTTCGTGGTTTTGATGGCGTGGGCGCTTTGGACGGTGCGACCGCATCGGTTTCACGCGCTCATCTGGGTGGTGGCGCTGGGTGTGGCGGCGACGGCGGGCTTCTTCGGCCAGCAGGGAATTTTGCAGCTTCAATCCATTCTCGGCGGTATGAGTGCGAAGTGGATGGGCCAGTTGATGGATCGCGGTCGCTTCGACCCGACCCGCACCAAGACCGCCATCGGCGAGGTCGGACGCATTTCACAATCCGGCGGCATCGTGCTGCGGCTCGAAATTCCGCCCGGCCTGAGCCCGCCGCCGCTCCTGCGCGAGGCGAGTTATGACAATTACCGGATCACCTGGTGGAGCGTCAGCCCGACGAACCGGGAATTCGCCGACGGGAATGTGGAAACCAATCTCACAAGCTGGGTGCGGATCCCGAACAAGCGGTGCGCCAGCAGCGTGCGCATCGCGAATTACCTACCGGGCCGGCGCGGCGTGCTGCCGCTTCCCTCCGGCTGCGGACGGATCGATCATCTGGACGTGGACTCCGTGAAGCTCAACGGTCTCGGCACGACTTGGGCCGAGGGGCCGGGACTGGTGATCTACGATGCGCGATTCGCCCCGGGCGCCACGGCGGATGCTCCCGCAAACAGCACCGAGGACCTGCGCGTCCCCGATGAAGAGACCAATTCGCTCGACAGTGTCATTGGCGAAATGAGCCTCGCCGGCCTGGATGACGCCCACAAGCTCGCGGCCGTCCGGTCGTTATTTGCGACGAAATTCACCTACATTCTCTGGCAACGCGAACCGCGCCGCATGACAAATTATACGCATCTCGGCCGCTTCCTGATGGCGACGCGTTCGGGGCATTGTGAATATTTCGCCACCGCCACCACGCTGATGTTGCGGCGGCTCGGCATCCCCGCGCGTTATGCCGTCGGCTACGTCGTGCATGAGGAATCCGGCGCTGACAAATACGTGGTGCGCTACCGCGATGCGCACGCGTGGTGTTTGGTGTGGAATGCGGCGGCACAACGGTGGGAGGATTTTGACACCACGCCCGGCACGCGCAACGCGCTGGAGGCAGAGCGAAAGTCACCGTTTGAATTTTTTTCCGACGCGTGGTCGCGGGCGTGGTTCGAATTTTCCAAGTTCCGTTGGGGCCAAAGCCATATCCGGCAATATATCCTGTGGGCATTGCTGCCGGTGCTGGCGTTCCTGCTCTGGCAAATCGTATGGCGCGCGCGACGCGGCAGGAAGAAATCCGCCGCTGAAAGCGCCCGCGAATGGCCCGGCCGGGATTCGGAATTCTACCGGCTGGAAAAGCCGCTCGCGGAATTCATCGGCGCACGGCGCGGGGACGAAACGCTCGCCATCTGGCTCGCCCGCGCCGCAGCCGAGCCCGCCCTGCGCGACACCAGCGTCGACTTGCGGGAAATCCTGCGCCTGCACTATGCCTACCGCTTTGACCCGCAAGGATTGAGTGCGCCGGAGCGGGAGGCGTTGCGCCAGCGCACCACGGAATGTCTGCGAGCCTTGCCCGCAGCAAGGAATCTGCGCGGCGGCACGCCATCAAATGAGCAGACCACAGGCTGGACCTCCATTTGACAAGCCTCCCGGTTTCGCCGAATCTCTCGCCCATGAAACTGTTCACCCGCCTCGCCACGTTGCTGTTTATGACCACCCTCGCAGCTTCCGCTGAATCCCTCTACGACATCAAGCTCAAGGATATTGATTCCAAAGATACCACGCTCGCGCCCTATAAAGGCAAGGTGCTGCTCATCGTCAACGTCGCTTCCCAGTGTGGCCTCACCAAGCAATACACCGCCCTCGAAACCACGCATCAGAAATATCAGGAGAAGGGTTTCAGCGTGCTCGGCTTTCCCTGTAACCAGTTCGGTGGCCAGGAACCCGGCAGCAACGAAGCCATCAAGGAATTCTGCTCCAGCAAATTCCAAGTCACTTTCCCGCTGTTCGACAAGCTCGAGGTGAACGGCGCGAACCGGCACCCGCTCTACAGCGCGCTCGCCGGAACCAACTCGCCCTTTCCCGGCAACATCAAGTGGAACTTCGGCAAATTCCTGATCGGCAAAGATGGCAAGATTCTCGCCCGCTTCGAACCCAAGGTCACGCCGGACTCTGAGGAAGTCACCAAGGCCATCGAAGCCGCGCTGGCGGCCAAGTAGTCAGCCCAGCGCCCAGTTCAGCGCGATCTCGGCTTCGAGCGCAGTCGGCGCGAATCCCGCCCGCAATTTCCGTTCGGCGAGCACGCCGATCATCGCCGCGTTGTCGGTGCTGAACTTGTTTTCCGCGAGCCGCAACTCCAGCCGCGCCTTGGCACAGGCGGCAGCGAGTTGCACGCGCAAGGCACGGTTGCAGATGACGCCGCCCGATGCGGTCACGCAATGCACGCCGTTGCGCTTCGCGGCGCGGACAGTCTTCGCGACCAGCACCTCAACGATCGCCGCCTGCACGCTGGCGCAGAGGTCGCGGATTTTCTGGTCAGCTTCAAGGATCTCCGGATGGTCGCGCACGAAATAGCGCACGCTGGTCTTCAATCCGCTGAAGCTGAAGTCGTCGTTTGCGTCGTGCAGCAGCGGACGCGGAAAGTCATACGCCTGCGGATTCCCCTGCTCCGCCAACCGGTCGATCACCGGCCCGGCAGGATACGGCAGGCCGAGGAGTTTACCGGTCTTGTCGAAGCACTCGCCCGCCGCGTCGTCCACCGTCTCGCCGAGCACGCGATGTTTCAACTCGGATTCCACCAGCACGAGCATCGTGTGACCGCCGCTGACAATGAGCGAGACGTTTGGCTGAAAATTTTCGAACGCCGCGCGCGGCGGCGTGCCGGCGATCCACGGCGAATACAGATGCGCCTCGTGGTGATGCACGCCGTAAAGCGGCTTGCCCAGCACGAACGCCAACGCTTGCGCCGCCTTGAAGCCGATCATCAGCGCGCCGGGCAAACCCGGCCCCTGCGTGGCGGCCACGGCATCCAACTGCTCCACGCCCACGCCCGCCTCGGCGAGCGCGGCACGGACGACGGGAATCAGGTTGCGCAGATGCTCGCGCGCGGCAAGTTCGGGAACGACGCCGCCGTATTCCTCGTGCAGCTTGACCTGCGAAGAAACGACGTTGGCCAGCACCGCGCCATCGCGCACGACGGCGGCGCTGGTTTCATCGCAGGAAGTTTCGAGGGCGAGCAGCGTCACGGAAATCATTTCGCCGCCGCCAGCTTGCCGGGCGCGGCTTCCGCCGGCTGCAGCCGCGCGTAGAGCATCATGCCCTTGAGCAGGTCGGTGGCACGGTCCAACTGGCCGTCGCGGGAATTGCGCACGCGCTCGCGGTCTTTTTCCTCCAGCGACTCGATCCCGCCAGGGGTGCGCTGGAGAAAGATGTCACGCTCCTCCTCGTCGCTCATCGGCACGAACACATCCGGCGTGATGCCGTGCTCGTGGATGACCTTGTGGCTCGGCGTGTAATATTTCGCCATCGTGAGCTTGAGCGCGGAGCCGTCGGGATTGGGCAGGATGGTCTGCACCGAGCCTTTGCCGAAGGTTTGCTCGCCCAGGACGATGGTATTGGGCCGGGAATCCTGCAGGCAACCGGCCACGATCTCCGCCGCGCTGGCGCTGCCGAGATTCACCAAAACGACCAGCGGGAGCGGTGCGCCGGCGGCGGCGACCAACTCATCGCCGCGCCCCATGGCGCGGTGGGTGGAGTTGTTCAGCGGATTGCGGCCTTCGGTGGTGACGACGAGCTTGCCGCGCGGCAGAAATTTCTCGCAGACCGCCACAGCTTGATCCAGCAGCCCGCCAGGATTCCAGCGGAGATCAAGGATCATGGCCTGCATCCCCTGGCGCTTCAACTTGCGGAGCGCCGTCTCCAGTTCCTCGCCGGTTTTTTCGCCGAACTGCACGAGGCGCACATAACCGATCCCGGCGGAGCCGAGCGGAAATTCCTTTTTACTGTTCACGTCCTTGACCATGTCGATGTTGATGATGGCGCGCTCCAGTTTCAGGTCGAGGGTCGCGCCGGTCGAAGGTCGGAAGAAGGTGATGGCGACTTCAGTGCCGGGCTCGCCGCGCAGATTTTTTACCGCCTCGTCCAGACTCATTTTTTCCGCGCTCTTGCCGGCGATCTTGATGATGCGGTCGCCGGTCAGGATGCCAGCCTTGAATCCCGGCGAGTCCTCGATGGGCGCGACGACGGTGATGAACTTGTCGCGCAACGCGATCACGATGCCGAGGCCGCCGAACGCGCCCTGCGTGTCATCCTGCAATTGCTTGAAGCGCTCCGGCTCGAGAAATTCGCTGTGCGGGTCGAGCGTGTTGACCATGCCCTTGAGCGCGCTGTAGACAAGTTCCCGGTTGGAGAGGTTCGTGCCATCCACGTAATCGTTGCGCACGCGCTCCAGGACGGCGGCGAAGAGGTCGAGGCTCGGCCCGGGATTGTCGCGCCCGGAACTCTTGCCGGCACGGAATACCTTCGCGCCGGCAATCAGATTGCAGCCCAGTGCGACCACCAGCAGCCCATAGACGACAGCTCGTTTCATAAACAAATCGACCGCGGCAGACAATAAATGCGGTTTATCCGCTTGGCAAGTGATGGCGCAGGAGGAACGACGAACTCACCTGCCGCGGAGCAGCAGTCCCACATACGGCAAGTCCTCGGGCCGTGTGACTTTGGGATTTGGCGCGGACCAAGCCACGAGCCGCACCGGCTGGCCGACGAGGTCGCATGCCGCGGTGTCGTCGGTGAGAATCAAACCCTTGGCGCGCGCCGCGCCGATGGCGTTGCGGATGACCGGCACGCGGAACGTCTGCGGCGTCTGCACCGCCCAGAGTTTGGACCGGTCGAGCGTGCGGGAAATGATTTTGCCATCGGCAGATTCCTTGATGGTGTCCACCACCGGCTGCGCCGCGACTGCTGCGCCGGCCTCATGTGCCGCCGCGATGGTGGCGGCGATGAGTTCCACGCCGGTGCAGGGCCGCGCTGCGTCCTGAATCGCCACAATCGCTGTCTGGGGCGACAACGCCTCCAGCCCGTTCCACACCGAATCCTGCCGTTCCGCGCCGCCCACGACGAGACGGAAAGGCTTTTTGAAATTGAACTGCGCCGCGAGCTTCGTGAATTCCGCCTGCATCCCGTCGCGGACGACGAGGATGATGTCGTCCACGCCCGCAGCGGCGTTGAAACTCGCCCAAGTGTGCGCGACGACGGGCCGCCCGGCGACTTCGAGCCAGAGCTTGTCCACGTTCGCGCCCACGCGCGTGCCCTTGCCGGCGGCGACGATGATGGCGGATGTCATACGAAGACAAAGTGCCGGTTAAGCTGGACGCCAGTCCAGCACTTTCAATTGCACGTTGCGCTTGCCGTTGTAGTCGTTGACGGCGGGCGCGAAGGCGAGGTCGAATTCGTCCACGGGCAACGATTCCTTCCCTGCGCCCCACCAGACGGCTTCGTGCGTGGTGATGCCGTCGGTGACCCAGAGTTTGACGTGCTGCTTGTCCGCGCCCATGCGCTGGAGCGGACGCGCGTGTGTGAGCCGGCGCGCGAAGAATTGCAGCGCGGGATTCCCCTGCCCCGTGGGATTCAGGCGCTCCAGTTCGGCCAGCGTCTCCAGGGAGATTTCTTTCAACTCCACCTGAGCATCGAGGCGCAGCGGCGGTTGCAACTCTTCCGGCTTGAGGCTGCGCTTGGCGATTTCGTTCAGCCGCGCACGGAAGGCGTCCATTTTGTCCGGCGCAATCGTCACCCCCGCCGCCATGGCGTGGCCGCCGTGGCGGATGAGCAGGTCATCGCACTCGCGCAGCGCCGCGGCGAGGTCGAACCCGCCGATGCTGCGACCGGAGCCGCGCCATTGCGCGGCGCCGTCGCCGCCGAAGATGAACGTGGGGCGGTAAAATTGCTGCAGCACGCGCGAGGCGACGATGCCGACGACGCCGATGTGCCAGAGCAACTGCCCCTCCACGATGACGAAGTCGGTCTGCGGATTGAACCGCGCGCGCACCGCGCCGATGACCGCGTCGCTGATGCTGCGCTCAATCTTCTGGCGTTCGCGGTTATGGGCGTCGAGGTTCTGCGCAAGCGGCGTGGCTTCGGCTTCGTTTGCGGCGAGGAGCAGGTGCAACGATTCCTCGGCGTTCTCCAAGCGCCCGGCGGCGTTGAGGCGCGGCGCGAGTTGGAAACCGACGTCGCTGACGCCAAGCTTTTCCGGTGACTGTGTAACCTGTTTCAACGCGACGAGGCCGGGGCGCTTGGTGGTGCTCAACCGTTCCAGCCCGGCGGTGACGAGGCTGCGGTTCTCGCCAACAAGCGGGACAAGGTCGGCGATGGTGCCGAGCGCGACGAGGTCGAGGAGCGGGCGGAGGTCGTAGTCGGCCGCGCCGGGAAGATTCGTTTCACGGCCGCGTTTGACGAGTGCATGAGCGAGTTTGAAGGCGAGGCCGACGGAGCAGAGTTCGGTAAAAGTTGAGGGTTGAGAGTTGAGAGTTGAGAGCTGGGGATTGACGAGCGCGACGGCGGCAGGCGCGGGCGAGGAGACTTGGTGGTGATCGAGGACGATGACGTCCACACCGCGCTGTTTGAGCCAAGCGAGGCTTTGTACGGCGGTGCTGCCGCAGTCCACGGCAAGAAGAAGCGTGGTGGGGAATTTTTTCAGGCAGTTCTCCACGCCGTCCTGACTGAGGCCATAGCCTTCATCCATGCGGTGCGGAAGATAATGATTCACGGTCCAGCCGAGGGCGCGGAGGACTTGAACGAGGAGCGCGGTGGAGGTGACGCCGTCCACGTCGTAGTCCCCGAAGATGACGAGGGGCTCGGCGGCGGCGCGGGCGCGGAGGAGGCGGGCAACGGCAGCTTCCATTTCGGGCAGCAGAAACGGGTCGGCGAGGTTCTTGAGGCGCGGCGCGAGGAAGTTTTCAATCACCGCCGGCTCGCTGAAGCCCCGGTTGAGGAGGCATTGGGTGAGGAGGGAGCAGACGCGGAGCCTGGCGGCGAGGGATTCCGCGAGGAGCGGTTGGGGCGGCGCGACGGTCCAGCGGAATTTCATTTCCGGGATTTAACCACGGATGGACACGGATGGACACGGATAAAAACAAACGCGGAAAAAATGGGGCTCGTGAAACTGGTTCCTGCGAAACTGGGGCTACGCCTTTTTGCGGCGGGTGGCACGGATGGAGAGGAGGATGGAGCCGGTGATGATGGTGACGACCACGCCCAGCGAGAGCGGCGTGGGGATGTGGAGGTATTTCGCGATGACCATTTTCAAACCGATGAAGACAAGCACGATGGAGAGGCCGACCTTGAGGTAGCGGAAATATTGAATGGCGCCGGCGAGCACAAAGTAGAGCGAGCGCAGGCCAAGGATGGCAAAGACGTTCGAGGTGAAGACAATGAAAGCGTCCTGCGTGACGGCAAAAATGGCGGGGATGGAATCGAGCGCGAAGATGAGGTCGGTGGTCTCGACCAACACGAGCACCAAGGCGAGCGGGGTGAGGGCGAGGGCGCCGGTGAGCCGGGTAACGAATTTCTCGCCGTCGAATTCAGTGGTGACGGGGAAGAATTTGCGGGTGAAGCGAACGGCGAGGTTTTTCTCGGGGTCGGATTCCTGCTCCTGGGTGAATACCATTTTGAGGCCGGAGAAAACCAGGAACGCGCCGAGGGCGACGAGCAGCCAGTCAAAGCGTTGGATGAGTTCGACGCCCAGCCAGATCATCGCACCGCGCATGACGAGCGCCCCGAGGATGCCCCAGAAGAGGACGCGGTGCTGATAGCGGGCAGGAACGTGGAAGTGCGCAAAGATGAGGGCGATGACGAAGACGTTGTCCATCGAGAGGGAGAGCTCGATGATGTAGCCGGTGATGAATTCGACGGTCTGCTTCAGCTCCCAGTGCGGCAAAACGGCGGGCGCGATGAGCAGGCCGAAGGAGAGGGCCAGCGAAACCCAGACAGCGGTCCAACCGAGGGCTTCCTTGAAAGAGACGACGTGGGCCTTGCGGTGGAATACCCCGAGGTCGAGCGCGAGGAAGACCAGCACACACCCCACAAAGCCCGCCCAGTGCCACGGGGTGATGGAAGCGGCGGCAGGCATGGTAGTCTTCCGTTCCGGACCGGAATCCTGGGCGGCGGCTCAAGCGCGACGACCGGGATCCCGACCGCACGCATCACGCCCGCGCCGACTCGGCCTCCTGCACGGCGACCTGCGAGCCCAGTTGCGGCCGCTGGCCTTTGTGCCACCAGAGCACGAACGCGCTGGCGATGTAGATGGAAGAGTAGGTGCCAGTGAGAATACCGACGAGGAAGGTGAACGCGAAGTCGTTCACCACTCCGCCACCGAACAGATAAAGCGAGAGGGTCGCGAGGAACACGGTGCCGCTGGTGATGATGGTGCGGCTCAGGGTCTGGTTGAGCGCCTGGTTCATCACCTCGCGGAAGCTGCCGCGCACGCCGAGCTTCAAATCTTCGCGGATGCGGTCGAAGATAACGATGGTGTCGTTGATGGAGAAGCCGATGATGGTCAGCACGGCGGCGACGATAGGGGCGCTCAATTCCCGTCCGGTCAGGAAAAACCAGCCCATGGTCATGGCGATGTCGTGGATGATGGCGATGACGGCGCCGACGGCGAAGGAGAATTCATACCGCATGGCGACGTAGATGAGGATGCCGAACAGCGCGAGCAGCGCGGCGACGATGGCGGACTTGGTGATCTCCGCGCCGACGGTGGCGCCGACCTGGTCCACGGACAAAGCTTTGATGCCGGCCTCGGGAAACTGGGATTGCAGGGTCGCTTTCACCTTTTCGGCGGTGCCGAAGGCGGTGGTGACGCGCAGATTTTCGGTCTGGCCGACGACATCCTTCTGATATTGCAGCGCCGGCTCGCCGAGCTTCAGGGCCAAGAGAGCCTCACGCATTTTGTCGAGGCTGACCTTTTCCTTGAAGCTGTAGGTCTGCTGATCGCCGCCGGCGAAGTCCACGCCGCGCACGGCTTTGACGCCGGGCTGGTGGTTCACGTCGCCTTGGACGAAACGATACACGCCATAGCCGTTGCCGATGCCGATGAGCAGCCAGGAAAGGATGAACGCCGGCACGGCGAATCTCATGAAATTGAGGTTCGTACGGTGGAGAAACGGGAACTGCCACATGGGAATGGATTTCAACCAGCCCTTGGCGAGCAGCACGTCAAAGATCAACCGCGTGACGATGAGGGCGGTGAACATGCTCACGGTCACACCGATGGTGAGCGTGACGCCGAAACCTTTCACCGGGCCGGTGCCGAGGAAGATGAGGATGA
>JAFMIX010000250.1 GCA_017853785.1 Verrucomicrobiales bacterium | reverse complement strand
TTCATGACCGACCCGATCTGGTGGTTCTTCCTCTTCTGGCTGCCCACCTTTCTCAATGGCGAGAACGCCCGCAAGGTGAAGGAATACCTCGCCGCCAACCCCGGTTTTACCGGCGCGGAATCCGCCATCCCCGGCTACATCAGCATGCCGCTCGCCGTGGCCGTCGTCTACACCGTCTCCGGCTTCGGCTCGATCCTCGGCGGCTGGCTGCCAAAGAAATTCATCAACGGCGGCATGGACGCCAACAAGGCCCGCAAGCTCGCCATGTTCATCTATGCGCTGTTCCCGGTCAGCGTCCTGTTCGCCTCGCGGCTCGGGGCCATCAACATGTGGTTCGCCGTCGCCACCATCGCCGTCGCCTGCTCCGCGCACGCCGCCTGGTCGGCGAACATCTTCACCACCGTCTCCGACATGTTCCCGAAGAAAGTCGTCGCGTCCGTCACCGGCATCGGCGGCATGGCCGGCGCGGTCGGCGGCATCCTCATCGCCCGCGCGGCAGGCTTGCTGCTGAAGCACTACGAAGCCTTGGGCCACGTCGAGACCGGCTACGCCATCCTCTTCGTCGTATGTGGCTCCGCCTACATCACCGCCTGGGTGCTGATGCACCTGCTTGTGCCCAAGTTTAAGAAAATTGTCCTCTAACCGTCCGTTCCCTATCTTGCCCAAACTATGAGTAACGCTCTGAAAATCCCCGCCACTGGCGCCCTCGACTTCCTGTCCCTCGGCGCGCTCGTCCACCGGCTCGACCCCGGCATCATCCCGTTCCGCAAAGCCTCGCACTGTGACATCCACGTCAGCGGCGGCGAGTTCAATGTGTCGGCGAATCTCTCCGACTGCTTCCGCCTCAACACCGGCGTCGCCAGCGCGATGGTGGATTACCCCATCGGCGACCTCATCGCCGAGCGCGTCCGCGCCATGGGCGTGAAGCCGTTCTACAAGAAGTTCAAACACGACGGCGTGCGCGGCCCGAACCTCGCCACCGTCTATTCCGACCGCGGTCAGGGCGTGCGCGCTCCCGTCGTCTTCTACAACCGCAGCAACGAAGCCGCCGGAATGCTCAAGCCCGGCGACTTCAACTGGAAGGAAATTTTCGGCAACGGCTGCCGTTGGCTGCACAGCGGCGGCATCTTCGCCGCACTTTCCGAAACCACCGGCGAAGTCATCATCGAAGCCATGAAAGCCGCGAAGGCTGCGGGCGCGGTCACGTCGTTTGATTTGAACTACCGCCAGAAACTCTGGGACATCTGGGGCGGCCAGGACAAGGCCGTGAAGGTCTTGGCCCGCATCGTCGAGCACGTGGACGTGCTCGTCGGCAACGAGGAAGATTTGCAGAAAGGTCTCGGCATCGAAGGCCAGGACGTGGAAGCGAAGTCCAAGCTCGACCCGAGTGCGTTCTACGCCGTCATCGAGAAGGCCACGAAAAAATTCCCGAACGTCAAAGCCGTCGCCACCACGCTGCGCGAAGTTCATTCCACCAACCGCCACACCTGGGGCGCGGTCGCGTGGATCAACGGCAAGACCTACCAATCTCCGATGTGTGAGCTGGACGTGATTGACCGCGTCGGCGGCGGCGACGGCTACGCGGCGGGCTTCTTCTACGGGCTGCTTTCCGGCGCGAGCGAGCAGGAAGCCGTCAACCTCGGCTGGGCGCACGGCGCGCTGCTCACGACGTTCCCCGGCGATACCACCATGGCGACCGTCGAGCAGGTGAAAGCCTTCGCCAAGGGAGGTTCCGCCCGCATCCAACGCTGATTTTATGAGCGCAAAACTGTTTGATCTCACCGGCGAAGTGGCCGTCGTCATCGGCGCGACGGGCGTGCTGGGCGGCGCGTTGGCGGAAGGCTTGGCGGAAGCTGGCGGGAAAGTCGCCGTGCTCGGCCGCAACGAGGAGCGCGGTCAGGCCCGCGTCAAGGCTATCGAGGCCAAGGGCGGCAAGGCGGCGTTTTTTGCGTGCGATGCCTCTTCGCGGTGCAGCCTCGTCGAGGCGCACGAACGGATCGAAGCCAAACTCGGCGCGCCGACGATTCTCGTGAACGCCGCCGGCGGCAACGATCCCAAGGTCACCGTCACGCCGGAAAATCCTTTCGAGAAAATTCCACTCGAAGCCTTGCAAGCGAACTTCGACCTGAACCTCGTCGGCGGCGTATTCCTGCCGTGCCAGGAATTCGGCCCGGGCATGGTCAGCCGCGGCAAGGGCAGCATCATCAACATCGCGAGCGTCTCGGCGCACCTGCCGCTCTCGCGCGTGGTCAGCTACTCCGCCGCCAAGGCCGCCGTGCTGAACCTCTCGCAGTTCCTCGCGCGCGAATGGGCCACGAAAGGCGTGCGCGTGAACACCATCACGCCGGGCTTTTTCCCGGCGGAGCAGAACCGCAAGCTGCTCTTCAACGACGACGGCTCGCCCACCGCCCGCACGAAAGCCATCTGGGGGCACACGCCCATGAATCGCTTCGGCGAATCGAGCGAACTCATCGGCGCGTGCGTGTTCCTTGCCGCGCCGAAGGCCAGTTCGTTCGTCACCGGCACGGACATCCGCGTGGATGGCGGTTATTTGAGCCAGACGATCTGACTTTCAACCACGAATGGAAACCAATGGACACGAATCCATTTTCATTCGTGTGTATTTGTGTCCATTCGTGGTTTAATTGTTATCAATGAATCTCATCTCCAAATCGGCGTTCCCCGGCAAGCTCACTGACACCCAAGTCACCGAACTCGTCGCCAGCGCCCTCCCGGCGGGTGATTATCGCGGCAAGCAGGTTTTGCTCATCGTCCCCGACCACACGCGCACCGCGCCGGTCGGGCTGCTGTTCAAGACCATTTTCGACCAGATCGGCTCGGTGACCAAGCACCTCGACGTGCTGACCGCGCTCGGCACGCATCCCGCCATGAGCGAGGACGCCATCTGCCAGCGGCTGGAGATTTCACTGGATGAGCGCTCCGCGACCTACGGCAAAGTCCGCTTCTTCAACCACGAGTGGGACAATCCGGCTGCGCTCCGGGAGATCGGCTCGCTGACCGAGACCGACGTGAAAGAACTGACCGGCGGCCTCTTCTCGATGAGCGTGCCCGTCGAGATCAACCAGCGCGTGTTTGACTACGACCAGGTCATCATCGTCGGCCCGGTGTTCCCACACGAGGTCGTCGGGTTCTCCGGCGGCAACAAGTATCTGTTCCCCGGCATCGGCGGGCCGAAAATCTTGAATTTCTTCCACTGGCTCGGCGCGGTCGTCACTAACCCGATGATCATCGGCAACAAGTGGACGCCCGTCCGCAAGGTCGTGGACCGAGCGGGCGCGCTCGTGAACGTGAACAAGGCCTGCTTCTGCATGGTCGTCGCGCCGGACAAGTCGCTCGTCGCGCTCACGTTCGGATCGCCCGAATCCGCATGGGACGCCGCCAGCGAAGTCTCCAAGCAGGTACACATCGTTTACAAAGACAAGCCGTTTCACACCGTGCTCTCGAACATGCCGCCGATGTATGACGACCTCTGGGTCGCCGGCAAGGGCATGTATAAGCTCGAACCCGTCGTGGCGGACGGCGGCGAACTCATCATCTACGCGCCGCACGTCACGGAGATTTCCGTCACGCACGGCAAGACCAT
>JAFMIX010000017.1 GCA_017853785.1 Verrucomicrobiales bacterium | reverse complement strand
CCATCATCATCTCCGCCGGGTTCAAGGAAATCGGCGCGCCCGGCGTGGAACTCGAACGCCAGGTCCTCGCCGAAGCCCGCAAAGGCGGCATGCGGATTATCGGCCCGAACTGCCTCGGCGTGATGATCCCCGGCGCGCGCTTCAACGCCACCTTCGCCGCCGACATGGCCAAACCCGGCAGCGTCGGCTTCATCAGCCAAAGCGGCGCGCTCTGCACCGCCATTCTCGACTGGAGTTTGAAAGAAAACGTCGGCTTCAGCGCGTTCGTCTCACTTGGCTCCATGCTCGACATCGGCTGGGGCGATTTGATCTACCACCTCGGCGACGACCCCAAGACCAAGAGCATCGTCATCTACATGGAAACCATCGGCGACGCCGGCACGTTCCTTTCCGCCTCCCGCGAAGTCGCGCTCACCAAGCCCATCATCGTCATCAAGCCCGGCCGCACCGCCGCCGCTGCCAAGGCCGCCGCCTCCCACACCGGCTCGCTCACCGGCAGCGATGAAGTCCTGCAAGCCGCCTTCCAGCGCGTCGGCGTGCTGCGCGTGGATACGATTTCCGAACTGTTCGACATGGCCGAAGTCCTCGGCAAACAGCCGCGCCCGCGCGGCCCGCGCCTCACCATCGTCACCAACGCCGGCGGCCCCAGCGTAATCGCCACCGACACGCTTATCGGCAGCGGCGCGCAACTCGCCGACCTCACGCCGGAAACCATGGAGGCCTTCAACAAAATCCTGCCGCCGACGTGGAGCCACAACAACCCCGTGGACATCATCGGCGACGCGAAACCCGAACTTTACGCGAAGGCTGTGGACATCGCCGCGAAAGACCCGAACACGGACGGCTTGCTCGTGATTCTCACGCCGCAATCCATGACCGATCCGACCGCGACCGCGGAGCAGTTGAAGCCTTTGGCCAAGCTCGACGGCAAGCCGATCCTCGCGAGCTGGATGGGCGCCGGTCAGGTGGAGAAAGGTGAAGATGTGCTCAACGCCGCGAACATCCCCACGTTCAAGTATCCCGACCGCGCCGCGCGGGCGTTCTATTACATGTGGCATTACAGCGAGAACCTGCGTGCGCTCTACGAAACTCCCGCCACCGCCAACCTCCCCGAGCACGGCGAGATTGACCGCGCCAAAGTCGCCCTATTAATCAACGGCGCGCGCAACGCCGGCCGCACCATCCTGACCGAACACGAATCCAAAGCGCTCCTCTCCGCCTTCGGCATCCCGACCGTCGAGACGCTCATCGCCCGGAGCGAACAGGAGGCGGTGAAACTCGCCGCGCACCTCGGTTTCCCCGTGGTGCTGAAATTGTATTCCGAAACCATCACGCACAAGACCGACGTCGGCGGCGTGCAATTGAATCTCCGCACCGCCTCCGCCGTGCGGCAGGCGTGGCGCAGCATCGAGACCTCCGTCGCCAAGAAGGCCGGCGCACAACACTTCCTCGGCGTCACCGTCCAACCCATGATCAAGCTGGACGGCTACGAACTCATCGTCGGCAGCAGCGTGGACCCGCAATTCGGCCCGGTGTTACTCTTCGGCACCGGCGGCCAGCTCGTGGAAGTCTACAAAGACCGCGCCCTCGGCTTGCCGCCGCTCAATCCCACGCTCGCGCGCCGCATGATGGAGCGCACCAAGATTTACACCGCGCTCCAAGGCGTGCGCGGTCGCAAGGCCACCAACCTCGCCGCGCTCGAACAGTTGCTCGTCCGCTTCAGCCAGCTCGTCGTCGAGCAGCGCTGGATTGCGGAAATCGACATCAACCCACTGCTCGTCTCCTCGGAACGCATCTTCGCACTCGACGCCCGCGTGGTGCTGCATCCCTTGGACACGCCGGAAGACCAGTTGCCCCAGTCCGCCATCCGGCCGTATCCCACGCAATACATCGCCAACTGGAAACTGAAAAATAAGACGCCCATCACCATCCGTCCCATCCGCCCGGAGGACGAGCCGCTGATGATCAAGTTCCACGAGACGCTGTCCGAGGAGAGTGTTTACAACCGCTACTTCAGTGCGCTGAAACTTTCCCAGCGCGTCACCCACGAACGCCTCCAGCGCATCTGCTTCAACGACTACGATCGCGAAATCGCGCTCGTGGCCGAATACAAATCCCTGCGCGACGAGGAGCGCCGCATCCTCGGCGTGGGCCGCCTGAGCAAATTGCACGGCCTGAACGAAGCCGAGTTCGCGGTCCTCATCAGCGACGAATGGCAGAGGCAAGGCCTCGGCACCGAATTACTGCACCGCCTCGTGCAGATTGGCCGCGATGAAAAACTTGATCGCATCAGCGGCCAGGTGCTCCAGGAAAACCACGCCATGCAGCACGTCTGCAAAGGCATCGGCTTCAAGCTGCGCCACGAAGAAAGCGACGGCGCATGGCTGGCGGAGATCCAACTGTAGCCCCTACAACCCGCAGGCGGGAGTGTGAAAAGATTGCGCTGCTGGCGTGATTCCTGAACAATATCGGACATGAATTGGTTCAATCGCGACAAGGAGCCCCAGCGGTTCTATCTGTTCCCCGGACAGGGCGGACGGGCGTTGCGCCAAAAACGCAAGACGATGTTCCTCTGGTCGCTGACGGTCGGTTTGGCGGTCTCGGCGATGTTGGCGTTGGTGATATATTTTTCCAACGGCTCGCCGCGTTGAGCCGGGTCTCACTTCAAGCCGGCGTCTGCAGCCGCCGCAACACTTCCTGGGCGAGCAGCTCATACGCCGCCGTTCCCGGGCCGGACTTGTCGTAATACATGACCGGCTTGCCGTGACTCGGCGCTTCCGCCAAACGGGTCGAGCGCGGGATCAAAGTCTCAAACACCCGTTCACCGAAATGCTGCCGCACCTCGTCCACCACCTGCTGCGATAGCTTCGTGCGGCCATCGAACATCGTCATCACCACGCCGAAGAGTTCCAGGCGCGGATTCGTGCCTGCGTCGTGCAATTGCCCGATGATGCGATTGAGCATCGAAACGCCTTCCAGCGCGAAATACTCGCACTGCAACGGCACCAGCACCGCATCGGCGGCGGCAAAGGCGTTCAAGGTCAAAATCCCCAGCGACGGCGGGCAGTCCACCAGCATCACGTCGAAACGCTTCGCGTCGAGGATGGGCCGGACCACGAGGGCGAGGCGTTGAAGGTGATTCTCCAGCCGCGCCAGCTCGATGTCCGCGCCGCACAAGTCCACTTCGCTGGGAATGATTTCCAGCCGCTCGTAAGCCGTGGGCTTGATCTTCTCCAACAAGCCGCCCTCGCCCATAAGCGCGCGATACGCGCTGCCGCCCTCGATTTTCTCCAAGCCGAGGCCGCTGGTGGCGTTCGCCTGCGGGTCGAAGTCCAGCAGCAGCACCCGCTGCCCGAGCGCGGCGAGGCACGCCGCGAGGTTGATGGTGGTCGTGGTCTTGCCCACGCCGCCTTTTTGATTGGCTACTGCGATGACTTTGGTCGGCACGCGCATGGTTTAAGGCAAGGCGCGGCCAAGTTCAAGTATTTGCCCGGACACTTTGCCACCCCAACCCCGCCTCCGGCAATTACCGGCCCAAACTACTTGAGTCCGGCCACCCCGATTCCTACATTGACCACCCATGAGCAATTTGTTGAAAACAAAGGTGCAGGAAACCGCCGCCTGGACCAAGGCGTTGCGGGAGGAAATCGGCCGCGTCATTGTCGGCCAGGAACAACTCGTCGATCGGCTGCTCGTAGGCCTGCTCGCCAATGGCCACGTCCTCCTCGAAGGCGTGCCCGGCCTCGCCAAAACCATGTGTGTGCGCACCCTCGCTGGCGCCGTGCAGGCGAGCTTCCACCGCATCCAATTCACGCCCGACCTCCTGCCCGCCGACATCGTCGGCACGCTCATCTACAATCCGCAATCCGGCCAATACACCGTCACCAAAGGCCCGGTGTTCGCCAACTTCCTCCTCGCCGACGAAATCAACCGCGCCCCCGCCAAAGTGCAAAGCGCGTTGCTCGAAGCCATGCAGGAACGCCAAGTCACCCTCGGCGGCGAAACGATGAAACTGCCTTCGCCCTTCCTCGTGCTCGCCACCGAGAACCCCATTGACCAGGAAGGAACGTATCCGCTACCCGAAGCGCAGGTGGACCGCTTCATGTTCAAGGTCATCCTCGATTACCCCAGCGAAGCCGAAGAACGCCGCATCCTCGACCGCATGGCCTTCACCAGTCCCGAGACGGCCATCAAACCCGTCGTCACGCTCGACCAGATCCTCGCCACCCGCAAACTCGTGGACCAGATCCACGTGGACGAAAAGATCCGCGACTACATCGTCAAGATCGTCCTCGCCACCCGCAACCCCGCCGACTTCAAGCTCGACCTCAAGCACTACATCCAATTCGGCGCGTCGCCGCGCGCCACCATCTTTCTCACGCTAGCCGCCAAGGCGTGGGCACTGCTGCAAGGCCGCGATTACGTCGTACCCGAGGACGTGAAGAACATCGGCCCGGATGTGCTGCGCCATCGCATCATCCTCACCTACGAAGCCGAAGCGGAGGCGGTGACCACGGATGCGATCATCAAGAAAGTTTTCAATGCCGTGCCTGTGCCGTGAAAGAAAAGGTAAAACCATATTGAAATCAGCTTTGCACTAACGATGTCGTGGTTTTATTTCCGGCAACAATCAAATCCATGCAAGCAGCCCGAAGGGCTGCTGGAAATTAGCCGGGGGCAACGCCCCCGGTAACGTGTCCAAAAATTTGCACCCCGGCAGGGGTGCGGGAAAAAGAAAATGTCATCAACGCATCTGAGCCTGCATTTCCATGTCGTGTTTGGAACAAAACACCAGCGTCCGCTGATTGCGGCCGCTTGGCGTCCGCGTCTGCATGCCTATCTCGGCGGCGCGGCCACAACTCTCGAAATCATTCCCGAAGCTATCGGTGGCGTTGCCGATCACGTCCATTTGCTGCTGGGGATGCGCGCCACCCACCGGCTGGCCGATGTCATGCGCGATGTGAAACGCGCATCGTCGGCTTGGGTGCATGAAACCATCGGCGAAAAAGATTTCGAGTGGCAGGACGGCTACGGCGCTTTTACCGTGAGCGTTTCGTTGCTTGAAACGGTCAGGAATTACATTATGCATCAAGAAGAACACCACCGTAAAAAGACATTTCAGGAAGAATATGTCGAGTTGCTCCAACGGAGCGGAGTGGAATATGACGAACGCTAGCTTTGGTAATTATCCGCCGCCCCTGCCGGGGCGAATTTTCGCGGGGGCTTTACCGGGGGCGTTGCCCCCGGCTAATTTCCGTCAGCCCTTCGGGCTAATGGTGTGTAAAGCTGCGGAGAACTTGATTGAATTAAATCAGTTTTTAGGACTTTTCCATGACCGTCACTGAACTCCTCGAATCCGTCCGTCGGGTCGAGGTGCGCACCAACCGCCTCGTCAACGACACGATGGTCGGCGCGTATCTCAGCCACTTCAAGGGCCGCGGCATGGACTTCGAGGAGTTGCGCGAATACCTCCCCGGCGATGACGTGCGCAGCATCGACTGGAACGTCACGCATCGCATGGGCCGGCCCTTTGTGAAACGCTTCCGCGAGGAGCGCGAACTCGCCGCCGTCCTCGCCGTGGATGTCTCCGGCTCGTCCGCCTTCGGCTCGGGCAACTGCACCAAGCGCGAGTTCGCCGCCGAAGTCGCCGCCACGCTCGCCCTCTCCGCCGCCCGCAACGGCGACAAAGTCGCGCTGCTGCTCTTCTCCGATGAGGTGGAACTGTTCATCCCGCCGCGCAAAGGCCGCCGGCACATCCTGCGAATCGTCCGAGAAATGCTCGCCTACACGCCCCGCAAACGCGGCACAGACATCACGGGCGCGCTCACTTTCCTGAACCACGTCATGCACCGCCGGGCAATCGTCTTTCTGCTCACGGATTTTTTACACTCGGGAACATCCCCCTCATCTCGTCCTTCTCCCCCACCGGGGGAGAAGGACGAGATGAGGGGGCGCGACGTCATCCAGGAACTCGGCCTCACCAACGCCCGCCACGACCTCGTCTGCCTGCACCTACACGACCCGCGCGAAGGCGCGTTGCCCGACGCCGGCCTGCTCACCATCGAAGACGCCGAGACCGGCGAGCTGCTGGAAGTGGATTCCGCCCGGCCCGCCGTGCGCGAGCGATTCGCCCGCGCCAACCGCGAGCGGCTCGATGAACTGGACCGCGCCCTGAACCGCACCGGCGTGGACACGCTTCGCTTCAACACCGCCGAACCGTTCGCCCCGGCGCTGCAACGGTTCTTTGAAATGCGCCGCGGCCGGAGGCGCGGGTGATGAAGGCAGAAGGCAGAATGAAGAATGCAGAAAAAAACCGCCGCGCCCGGCTGGTTCTTCATTCTTTATTCTGCATTCTTCCTTCGCTGACCGTGGCCGCCGCCGAGGAGGAAATCCCCAAGCTCGCCCCGCCCTGCCCCGTCTTGCCGCCCACGTTCTGGGAGCAGCACGGAAGCACGCTTCTACTCGCAAGCCTCGCCGCGCTGCTGCTGGTCGCGCTCGTCGTGTGGCGGTGGCTGCGCCCCAAGCCTGCTGCAGTGATTCCGCCAGAAGTGATGGCGCGCCAAGCGCTGGAACTGCTGCGCTCGCGGCCGGAGGATGGCGCGGCGTTGAGCCAGATTTCGCAAATCCTCCACCGCTACTTCCGCGCGGCGTTCGGCCTCGCGCCCGGCGAACTCACCACGGCAGAATTCTGCCAGACGTTAGCAGTGGATAAAAATGTCGGCCCGCAACTGGCTGCGGCGGCGGGGTATTTTCTGCGGGAGTGTGACGCTCGAAAATTTTCTCCCGCTGCCACGCCGCCCCTCGGCGCGGCGACGCGCGCGCTGGAACTCATCGCCCAAGCGGAAGCCCGGCGCGCCGAGCTCCACGCGGACGCAACCCCACCCCAATCCCGCGCATGAACGGCGAACTGGAATTCCAATTTCCTTGGGTGCTGGCGCTGCTGGCGCTGCTGCCGGTGTATGCGTTCCTGCGCAGACGCGTCGGGCGCTTCGCCGCGCTGCGTTTCTCCAGCGCCGACCTCGCGCGGGCGGCAGGCGCACAGGCGCGGGCGGCGGCGGGACGGTTGCTAATTTTCTTGCGGTTGCTTGTGGTGGCGTTGGGCATCGTGGCGTTGGCCGGGCCGCGGCTGGTGGACACACAGGTGCAAAAGGAAGCGGCGGGACTGGACATCATGCTCGTGCTCGACCTCTCGTGGTCCATGATGGCGCAGGACATGAGCGCGCCCGGCTCGCGCGTCTCGCGGTTCGACATCGCGGCGAAGGTCATGGAAAACTTTATCCAGAAACGTCCGGACGACCGCATCGGGCTGGTCGTGTTTTCCGCCGTGCCGTATCTCGCAAGTCCGCTCACATTGAATCACGATTGGCTGATTGAAAATCTTCGCCGCCTCCACGTCGGCACGCTCACGGAACTCGGCACAGCCATCGGCGACGCCATCGCCGTCGCCGCGAAACGGCTCAATGCCATTCCTAAAAGCAAGAGCCGCATCATCATTCTCCTGACCGACGGCGACAACAACAAGGGCGAGATCGAGCCGTTGCCCGCCGCGCAAATGGCCGCCGCGCTCGGCTGCAAAATTTACACCATCGGTATCGGCGTGGATCAACCGTGTCAGCTGCCGGCGTTCGACCCGGCCACCGGCAAACTCACGCTCAATGGCAACGGCAATTTGATTCCCACGCTCATGCTGCAACCGGCGAACTACACTGTGCTCGACCGCATCGCGGAACTTTCGCGCGGCAATTTTTACCGCGCGACCAGCGCGCACGAGTTGCAGGCCATCTACAATCACATCAACAAACTGGAGAAGACCGCAATGAAACTGCAGCGGCACGCGTCCTACCGCCCGATGTTTCACTGGCCGCTGCTGGCTGCGTGTGGTCTGCTCGCGCTGGAGTTGCTATTGGCTAATACCCGTTACCGCCGCGCGCCATGAATTCACTTCTCCCACATTTCGCCGAACCGCACTGGCTCTGGCTCGGGCTGCTCGCGATGGCGTTGCTGTTCGCGTTGCACCGGCGCGCGGCGGCGGCGCGGCGGAAACAGCTCGCGCAAGTTGCCGCGCCCGGTGCGCTCGCAGAACTCACGCGCTCGCACAGTCCGGCGCGGCGGCGGGCGAAAGAATTTCTCCTGCTCACCGCCGTGGCGTTGCTCGCGCTCACGCTGGCGCGTCCGCAATGGGGCACGCGCGACCTGCGCGGCCAAACCTTCGCCGAGGATGTCGTGTTCGTGCTGGATTGCTCGCGCAGCATGTTGGCGGCGGACGTTTCGCCCGACCGCCTCGAACGCGCGAAACTTTCCATCCGGAATTTCGCGCGGCGTCATGGTGCGGGGCGCGTAGGGCTGGTGGCGTTCGCTGGCGGCGCATTTTTGCAATGTCCGCTCACGTTTGATTACGCGGCGTTCGAGGAAGCGCTTGCCAGCGTGGACCCGCGGACAATTCCCACCGGCGGCACGGACATCGGCCTGGCATTGCAGGAAGCGGCGCGGGCGTTGGACGCGAAGCACAAGACCAAACTCATCGTGCTGCTCACCGACGGCGAAGATTTGGAGCAGCGCGGCGTGAAGGACGCGGCGGCCCTTGCGCGCACTGGCGTGAAAGTCTTTACCCTCGGCGTCGGCACGCCGGCGGGCACGGAAGTGCGCGCGCCCGGCCCGACCGGCCAGATGGAACTGGTGCGCGATGAGAAAGGTGTGGTGGTGAAAAGTCGGCTGGACGAAGCCACGCTCAAGAAAATCGCGCAGGCAACCGGCGGAGAATATTTTCCGCTCGGGCGGCTCGGCGAAGGCTTGATCAAAATCCGCGCACATCTGGAAGCCGGAGGCGGGACGACGCTTTCCGGCACGACGAGCAGCGGCGGCGTAGACCGATTTTACGTGCCGCTGACGCTCGCGCTGATTCTGCTCGTGGCCGAATCGCTTCTCGGCACGCGCCGCCGCGCCATCACCACCGTGCTTCTCGCGCTGGGGATTTCTTTTCCCGCCAACCTAGTCGCCGCGACCACGAACGCACCGGTCACGGCCCGGGATCATTACAACGCCGGCACAAAACAATTCGCCGCGGGCAAACTCGATACGGCGGAGGCCTCGTTACAGACCGCGCTCGACCGGCAGGAGGAATCTTTGCAGCCCGCCGCGCTCTACAACCTCGGCCACGTCCGCTTCGCGCAGGGCGCGGCGGAGCTGAAGAAAATTCCGGGCGAAAAAACCATCCGGGCCGACAGCGAACGCGCGCTCGGTTCGGGCGCGGCAGCCGTGGATACCGTCACCGCCGCGCTCGCCTCGGATTCGATGCCTGTGCTGGTGGCGGCGTATCAGCGCGGGCGCGGCGCGAAAAAGGAATTGAACGCCGCCTTTGACGTCATCCGCCGCGCCTTGGAAGCCCACGAGCGCACGCTCGAAAAGTGGCGGCTCGCGCTTCAGGATTTCCGCGGCAGCGCGGAGCTGGGTTTGCCCGGTACGAACGCCACACACAACGCCGCCGTGGTGGAGCGGACCATCGCCGAACTCGTGGACCGCATCCGCCAGCAGCAGATGCAAGCGATGGCTCTTGCCAACAAGTCGGCGCAGTTGAACGCGCTGCTGAAACAGTTGCGCGGCCGCATCCCCAAGGATCAGTGCAACGGACCAGGCGAGGACGAGCCCGACGGCGACGAGCCGGGTTTCGTCATGGTAGAGCAGAACCGGATTCCGCAGGAGGCCGGCGGCAAGGAGGGCGAGGAAAAGGAACTCTCGCTGTCACCGGAAGAGATCGGGCGGTTGCTGAACCAATACGCGCCGCCCAACCGGCGGCTCTCGATGAGCGACCAGCAAGGCAAGCCGCAACCGAAGCAACCAAAGAAATCGGATTGGTGAAAACACAACTCCCATTCTATCGGAAGCTGCTGTCCTGCGGCGGGGTGGCCGTCGCCGCCCTCGGAACAGTCACGGCCCAGACGAACTCGCCCGCGCCGGTCAACCCGATGGTTCAGGCCATGATGAGCTTGCCGCCGCTGAATACCGCCCTGCCAGCGGCGATCACGGTGGAACTCGATCCGCCGGTGGTCGCGCCCGGCGAGGTGGCTTATTTCCGGATGAAATTCAACGCGCTGGATTCCGTGGTCGCCGGCCCGGTGGATGTCGTGCCGCCGGCAGGCTTGGAGATGACTCCGAGCGCGCGCGGCCAGGTGCTGCAACTCGTCGGCGGCGAGATGCGGCCCGTGACGGCGCTGAATTTCCGGGTGCGCGCCGCGCAGCCCGGGCGTTATGTGATCCCCGAGTTGCTCTGCGAAGTGAAAGGGCAGCCGGTGTTTGCTCCCGGTGCGACTCTGACGGTCACGACCAACTTGCCGGCCAACCATCTACCGGCGCGGCAGTTGATCCTGAGACCCGCGACGAGCAACGCCTTCGCCGGCGAGTCGCTCACCGTAATGACTTACCTGCCGCAGAGCGCCGCCCGGACGATCGAAGCGCTCACGGCCTTGCAGTTCATCGGCGCGGGTTTCCTGGAAAACAAGAACGCCTTTCGACAACGCATCGGTCGCGTCGAAATCGACGGCCAACCCCAGATGGCGTATGTCGGCGAATCGCAACTCACCGCGCTGGCGGCGGGCGCGCAGAAAATTTCCGTGCAGGCTTTCACCGCCGGGAACCAGTTCAGCGGCCCCATCGTCATCACCGGCAGCACGACCATCCCGGGGGGAGTGCCGAGCTACACGCTGTTGGAATCCGAGCCGGTGACCATTCGCATCCAGCCCTTGCCGGCGGAAGGCTTGCTGCCGGGCTTTGCGGGGTTCATCGGCGAATTGACGCGAGCCCAGCCGCTGTTAAGCACCAATGCGCTGCGGATCGGCGATGCGCTGCAATTATCCGTCACCTTCCGCAGCGAGCAGAGCCTCGCGCACTTGAATCCGCCCGCACCGCCGCGCGCTTCCGGCTGGGAGATTTTTCCCGGTAAAATCGTGGATACGCCACCAAGTGCCGCCAGCAGCGGACAAAACGAAATCACTTTTGCCTACACGATGATCCCGCTGCACCCGGAGGCGCGCCAGACGCCGGTGATCCCCTTCAGCATTTTCGACCGCGAGAAATTGGCCTACGCCGACCGCAGCATCCCCGCCCTGCCCATCCGCATCATCCCGGACGCGGAGGCGGTGCCGGGTGAACTGGAAAGCTGGACCGCCGCCGAAACGGCCAGAGAAAAACCCCTGGGCCTGGCCGCGCTCGCCACGGCTCCGAGCAAAACAGTCGCCAGCCTCGTGCCGCTGCAATTGCGGCCATGGTTCTTTGGCGTGCAACTAGCGCCCGCGCTCGCGCTGCTGGGCTTGTGGCTGTGGGATCGGGAACGGCGGTTCCTTGTGGCGCACCCGAAGGTCCGACGCCGCCGGCAGGCGCGCCGGGATTTGCGCCGCGCCCGGAGCGAACTCCGCCGCGCCGCCGCTGCGGGCGACGCCCCGGCCTTCGGCCGGCAGGCCGTAGCGGCGCTGCAAATCGCCGCCGCACCGCACTTTCCCGCCGCGCCGCGCGCGTTGGTTTGTGGCGAGATCCTGAGTCTGTTCAACGCGACCGAACGTGGCGGACGCACCGGGGAGGTCATTCGCGCCGTGTTCGCGCACGATGAAGCCGCCAGTTTTGCCCGCGAAACCAACGACGCAGCATCGCTCTGCCACCTGCACCCGGAGCTGGAACTGGTGCTCGAACAAATGGAGGGCTGGCTATGAAACTGCGTTGGCTGCTGCTCAATTTCATTTGGCTCACGACCGCGTTCGCTACGGAGCCCGGTTCGTTTCAGCAAGGCAAAGAAGCGTATCAAGCCGGAGAGTATGCCAGCGCCGCCGAACATTTTCAGACCGCTACCCGGCAGTCGCCTGCGAGCGGCGCCTTGCTGAACCTCGGGCTGGCGGAATGGCATCGCGGTCGCGCGGGCGCGGCGGTGCTCGCATGGGAACAGGCGCGCTGGATCGATCCGTTCGATGGCCGGACGGCGCAGAATCTGGCGTTCGCGCGGCGGGCTATCGGCGTGGAACCGCCGGAACTCACCTGGAACGAACGTCTCGCCGCATGGCTGCCGGTCAATGCGTGGGCGTGGCTCGCAGGAGTGAGTCTGTGGCTCGCCATCGGCCTCACAGTGCTGCCTGGAGTCTGCCGCCGCCGCCAGACTGCCACGACCCAGGCTTTGGCCGCCGTCAGTCTGACCGTGTTCATCGTCTGCCTGCCGGCGCACTACGGGGTGTTGACCCGGACTCGGCTGGGGGTGGTGGTGAAAAAGAATCTCCCGCTCCGCCTCACGCCCACGACGGAAGGCGAAGTGCTGACCAAACTGCCGGCCGGCGAATCCGCGCGCGAGTTGCGCCGGCGCGGCGACTACGTGCTGGTGCGCACGGCGGAAGGTCAAGGCTGGATTGAGCGGCGCGAGTTTGGGCGCATCTGCCCGGAGTAAAGCCGCGGCGCTCAGGCGTGCGCGGCGAGCAGGTAATTCTTGAACTTCGCGTAGTCGGCGGCGAGATGGTCGTAGTCCTCTGGCAAGCGCAGCGAGGCGAGCATGTTGGCCGGCACATCGGGCGCCCAGCCGACGACTTTTTCCACTTCTTCGGGGAATTTTGCGGGATTCGCGGTCTCGACGATGACCGCGGGCGAGGAGCCGAGCGGTTCTTGCGCGGCCCAATCCTGAAAACCGCGCCAAGCCACCGAGCCGTGCGGCTCGAGGAGCAGTTGATATTGATTCCAGAATTCGCGGATGCCGGTGACGGTGCGCTCGTCGCTGACGGACGTGGAGAAGATTTCCTGCCGCATGACCGCGAGGTCGGGCGCGCGGGAGATGCGACCGGTCTCGTCCATCTGGCCGCCATAAACAGCGACGAGCCGCGCGAGGTTGCTGGCGTGGCCGACGTTCATGGCGTTGGAGAGCGAGTTGCGCGAGGGCGAAATCTTTTCGTAATTGCCGGTGGCGAGGAAGCGCGGGAAGGCATCGTTGTCGTTGACGGCGGCGATGATTTTGCGCACGGGCAGACCCATCTCGCGCGCGACGACCGCGCCCATCATGTCGCCGAAATTGCCGCTGGGCACGGAGAACACGATCGGCTCACCAGCCTGCGCCACGCGCGACGCCGCATAAAAATAATAGACGCTTTGCGGCAGGAGCCGGCCGATGTTGATGGAGTTCGCCGAGGAAAGGGGGATGTGTTTCAGGTCGGCATCGGCGAAGGCGCGTTTCACCATGGCCTGACAATCATCGAACTTGCCGTCCACAGCCACGGTGCGGACGTTGTCCTTGAGCGTGGTCATGAGCTTGCGCTGGCTCTCGCTGACCTCAGCAATGGGAAAGAGCACGACGACGCGCACGCCGGGGATCTTGTGGAACGCGTGCGCCACCGCCGAGCCGGTGTCGCCGCTGGTGGCGGTCAGGATGGTGACCTGCCTGCCGTCCTCGCGCAGAAATTTGCCGAACAACCGCGCCATCATCTGCGCGGCGAAATCCTTGAAGGACGCCGTCGGACCTTGGTCGAGACGCATGAGGAAGGTGCGGAAGTTGATGACCTCGAGCGGCACGGGAAAGTTGTAGGCGTCCTGGCAGAACTTCGCGAGTTCGGCCGGCGGCACGATGCCATCGGTAAACTTGGAGAGCACGCGGAACGCGATCTCGTGATACGGCAGGCACGGGAACTGGGCGAGTTCGTTGAAGCTGAAGCGCGGAAAGGATTGCGGGAAATACAAGCCGCGATCTGGCGCCTGGCCGGCAAGCAGCGCCGCGCGCAGGTTCACCGGGGGAGACTGACCGTTGGTGCTGTGAAACAGGAGGGGCATTTTATTGCAGGCTTTCCACGCGGAACATGACCGGCTTGCCTTTGACGACCGGCAGTTTGGCGATCTTCGCCAGCGCCTTGCGCATCGCGGCGTTGGGCGCGTCGTGGATCATCAGGATGAGCGGCACGCTTTCGCCTTCGTGGCCTTCCGGCTGGATGACGGACGAGATACCGATCTTCGCTGCGCCAAAAATGGCGGCAATCTTCGCCAGCACGCCTGGTTTGTCCACCACATCGAAGCGGACATAGTATTGAGAGATAATCTCGTCGAGCGCCACCACGCGACCAGCCTTGGCGTGCGCCACGAACGGCTGCACCCGCGCTTTTCCGCCGTTCTTCAAGTCGAGCGCGGCATCAGCCACATCGCTCAAAACCGCGCTGGCGGTGGCATCCTTGCCCGCACCGCGACCGTAGAACAAGGTGTCGCCGACGACATCGCCGCGCACGAAGCAGGCGTTGAATACGCCGTTGACGCTGGCCAGCACGTGAGCACTGGGAATGAGCGCAGGATAAACGGAAACCTGCACGCCTGCTTTGGACTTTGGACTTTGGACTTTGGACTGTTTGACGATGCCCAACAGCTTGATGGTGTAACCGAGTTGCTGCGCGAACTGCATATCAATCTTGGAAACGCTGCGGATCCCTTCGGTGTGAATCTGGTGATGATCCACCCAGAACCCGTGGGCGAGCGAGGCGAGGATGCCGGTCTTGTGCTGCGCGTCGTGGCCGTCGATGTCGAGATCGGGCGGAGTCTCAGCATAGCCATGCTTTTGGGCGTCGGCCAGCACGGCGCCAAAGTCTGCGCCCTCGAGTTTCATGCGCGTGAGGATGTAATTGCACGTGCCGTTTACGATGCCGTAGATGGCGGAGAACTGGTTCGCGACAAAGCCTTCCCGCAACGATTTGATGATGGGGATGCCACCGCACACGCTCGCTTCGAAATAAAGATTCGCCCCGGACTTCTTCGCCGCGGCGAACAGCTCCGGCCCGCAGGCGGAGATCAAGGCCTTGTTCGCCGTGACCACCGTTTTGCCCTGCGCGAGCGCTGCCAGAACCATCGTCTTGGCGATGCCCGTGCCGCCGACGAGTTCGATGACGACGTGGATCTGCGGGTCGTTCACGACCTCCTGCCAGTCGGTCGTCATCAGGGAGCGGGTGATGGGATACGGACGCGGCTCCTCGAAGGCCTTCACGGCGATCTTGCGGAAGGCGAGCTTCACGCCCAACCGCGCGGCCATCAGGTCGCCGTTTTGCTGGAGGTGGTGGAACACGCCGCTGCCAACCGTGCCGCCGCCAATCATGCCGAGATTCACTTGGTGCATAGAGCGCACAGGTTGCCGGGAAACGGCACGCGGGACAATTCTATTTTGCGAACGCAGACTGCATCAACGCTCTTCGCCAGCGCGATATTCGATGACCTTGACTTTTTCCAGCGTGATCAGCCCGCCGCCAATCATCCGGCCAAGCACGGGCAGGAAGGTATTGATTTTTTCCTCGCTGTCCACGATCTCGATGACGAGCGGGAGGTCATCGGAGAGCCGCAGGATTTTCGCGGTGTGTAAGCGGCTGGATTTGCCGAAGCCCATCGGCCCGCGCAAGACCGTCGCGCCAGCAAGGTGCAGTTCGCGCGCCTTGAGCACGATGGCCTCGCAGAGCGGCTTGTGCTCCCAGCGGTCGCTTTCGCCGATGAAGATTCGGAGGAGGACAGCTTCGTTGGGGATTTGCATAAGACCTTTCTGTTAACCACGGATGGACACGTATGAACACAGATACGGAAAAAGTTTCATCTGTGTTAATCCGTGTTTATCTGTGGTTGATAATTTCATTTGCCGGAATTCAAAACCGCACCGAGCATCCAGCCCAGCCACACGGCGATCATGCAGAGCATGACCGACAGCAGCACGTTGCCGCCAGCGTAGAGCCATTCGCCGTCGCGCAGCAGGTTCAACGTCTGCAGGCTGAACGAGGAAAACGTGGTGTAGCCACCGCAGATGCCGATCATCAGGAAGTGCGTCGTGAAAGCACGGTTCTCCGA
>JAFMIX010000249.1 GCA_017853785.1 Verrucomicrobiales bacterium | reverse complement strand
CGATGAACTGGCTGCCAGTGCGGGCGCTGGCCGCGACCTGCGCGGGGTCGGGTGCGATGAACAGGCTGACTGCGATGCCGGCGGCGTTCATTTTCTCGCGGGTTGCAGTCAGGGCAGCCTCATTGCCGGCGACGTCCAAGCCGCCTTCCGTGGTGACTTCCTGCCGGCGTTCGGGCACGAGACAAACGATTTCCGGTTTCAGTTTCAGGGCGATGGCGACGATTTCCGGGGTGTTAGCCAATTCCAGGTTCAGCCGGGTCTTGATGGTTTCGCGCAGTTTCCAGACATCGCGATCTTGGATATGCCGCCGGTCTTCGCGCAGATGCGCGGTGATGCCATGGGCGCCGGCGGCTTCGCAAATGCGGGCGGCCTCAATCGGGCAGGGTTCGCCGCCCGAAAGGCCGCGATAGCGCGCTTCGCGGAGCGTGGCGATGTGATCGATGTTGACACCAAGCTTGAGCATGACGGCCTCAGATTGTCGGCGGCGAAAACTTTTGGCAACGGAATAACTTGCCCCGAAATCCCCGGTTCTGCTTTCATCCTGCCGTGCTCCGTCCTGCAACATTCTGCAAATACTGGCTGCCGGTCATACTCTGGGCGGGGGTCATATTTTCAGCCTCCAGCGATTCGGGTTCGGGGGAGCAGACTTCCCGGCTGTTGGGGCCGCTGCTGCGGTGGTTGTTTCCGCAGCTTACCCCCGCCACCGTCGCCGACCTGATTTTTTCCATCCGCAAGACCGCCCATGTGACCGAATACGCCCTGTTGGCGCTGCTGTTCTGGCGGGCGTGCCGGCAGCCGGAACGAAATGACCGGCGCCCGTGGAACTGGAGTCACGCCCGGCTGACCCTCGGTTTCACGGCATTTTATGCGGCGACGGATGAGTTCCATCAGATGTTTGTGCCCAGCCGCGAGGCGCGATTGCATGATGTGGCGCTTGATATTTGCGGGGCGGCCGCGGCATTGCTGTTGCTTTGGGGGTTGGGCCGGGTGCGGAAAACATGGTGAACGTAGCCGTTGCGGGGTTTGGTGACTGCTTTGGAGAAAGGATCGGAAATGGCGGATTGGGACATCAAACGACCTTTTGTGCGGGTGGTGTTGGCTTACGTTGGCGGGATTCTGCTCGCGGATTGGATTTCATTTCCGCTGGCGGGCTTGGGCGTACTGACGCTGGCGGTCGGTCTGGTCGCGCTGGGTTGGGCCAAATACCGCGCCACCCTGCTGGCATTGTTGGTTTTTTTGACCGGCGCGGTCAACCTCACCCGGCACACCGCCGTCATTTCCCCGCACGACCTGCGAATCCTCATCGCGGATCGAAGCGAATTTCTCGTCGTGCGCGGCGTGCTGCCCCAGACTCCGTATCATCGTATCTACGACCAAAACTCCGAGCCTGCCGTCCGCTCGCTCGCACAGGTTGCCGTCTCCGCGATCAAGCGTCGGAATGAACCGTGGCAGCCCGCCAGTGGCTTGGTGGCTGTCAGCACCAAAGGGCTGCTGCCCCCAGATTGCCACGCCGGGCATCAGGTCGAGGTGGTCGGGGTGTTGCAGCCTCCGGCGGCGCCGGTAGCCGAGGGGCTGTTTGACTACCGCGCATATCTCCGCCGCGCGGGGATTTATTATCAGCTCCAAGTCCGGGGCACGAACGATTGGAATCTTTTGACTCCCACAGTGCCGCCGCCGGTTTCCGACCGGTTTCTCGCGTGGGCGAAAAAGATCCTCAGTCTCGGGCTGCCGGCGGAAGACGAGCCGTTGCAACTGCTGTGGACGATGACTCTGGGCTGGAAGGCGGCACTCACCGACGAAGTCGCCGCGCCATTCATGCGCTCCGGCACCATGCATATCTTCGCGATTTCCGGCCTCCACATCGCGCTCATCGCGGGCATTTTGGTGGCCTTGCTGCGCGTGCTCCAACTGCCCCGCGCCCTGTGTGGTTTCATCATCATCCCGCTGCTCTGGTTCTACACCGGCGTCACGGGCTGGCAAGCCTCGGCCATCCGCTCCACCGTGATGATGAGCGTGATCATCGCGGGCTGGTCATTGCGGCGGCCGAGCGACCTGCTGAACTCGCTCGCCGTCGCCGGCGGCATCATCCTGCTCTGGCAGCCCCAGCAACTCTTTCAAGCCAGTTTCCAACTCTCCTTCTTCGTCGTGTTGAGCCTCGCGCTGTTTTCGCCGGTGCTGGAAGCAATCCGGCGGCGCTGGCTGGCAGCTGATCCGCTGTTGCCCGACGAAATGCGCCCGCTCTGGCAACGTTGGGCGCGGGCGGTGGCGGGTTGGCTCTCGGCGGGATTCACCACATCGCTCGCGGCGTGGCTCGGCTCGATTCCGCTCATCGCGTATTTCTTCCACCTGTTCACGCCGGTGAGCCTGCTGGCGAATGTCATCGTCGTGCCGTTGAGCAGCGCCGCGCTTGCGAGCAACCTGGCGAGCCTCCTCGTGGGTGGTTGGTGGCCGGGACTGGCGGAACTGTTCAATCACAGCGCGTGGTTCTGGATGCTATTGATGGTGCGATTGAGCGAATGGGCGGCGGGATTGCCGGGAGGTTGTTTTCAGGTTGGCGCGCCGTCGGTGCTGGGGTTTGGCCTCTACTACACGGCGCTGGTGGTGGTCATGGCGGGCTGGCTGAAACAACCGCGCTGGCGCTGGTGGATTTGCGGCGGGCTGGCCGCGATGCTCTTGCTGCTGGCGATTCAATGGCAGCGTGAGCGCCATACGACGCGCCTGACGGTGCTGCCGTTACGCGGCGGCAGCGCAGTGTATTGCGATGCGCCCGGCAAGGCGGACGATGCGCTGATTGATTGCGGGGATGTGACGCCGGCACAGTTCGTCCTGCAACCATTTCTCCAGGCGCAAGGATTGAACCACCTTCCCCGGCTGGTGCTCACGCATGGTGATCTGAAACGCGTGGGCGCGACCGAAATGATTTCCCGGACGTTCGCCGTGCCGGAAATCGTCACCAGCCCGGTGCGGTTCCGCTCCCCGGTCTATCGCGAGATCGTGGCCGGACTCGAGCGCACGCCCGAACGCTGGCGGCAGGTAAATAGCGGCGATGCCGTCGGGCCGTGGACGGTGCTGTATCCGCCGGCACAGCATGATGATTTTCCCGTGGCGGACGCCGCCGCGCTGGTGCTGGCCGGGACGTTTAACGGCGTGCGCGTGCTGCTGCTGTCCGACGTGGGCCGGCCGGGGCAGGAAGAACTGCTGGCGCGCGGCGGAGATTTGCGGGCGGACATCGTGGTGGCCGGCCTGCCGGTCGAAGGTGAGCCGTTGTGCGAAGGTTTGCTGGATGCCATCCGCCCGCGCGCGGTGGTGATTGCGGATTCGGAACTGCCTGCCACGCGCCGGGCGAGTCCGCAATTGCGCGCGCGGCTGGGCCAGCGCAAGGCTTTGGTTTTCTACACGCGTGAAGCAGGTGCGGTGACGCTGGAGGTGCGCCCGCGTGGCGTGGGAATTCGGGCGATGGACGGAACGCGACTGGAATTTTAGGTTGATTGCTTCCGCGTCAACGTCACGGCGACATGCCGGGCTTCGGGGATGATGAACTTCTTCACGGTCACGGTCACGCTGGCGGGGTGGAAGCGGGCGAGGATTTCCTCGGCGATATTGCTGGCGAGCGTTTCGATGAGTTTCC
>JAFMIX010000248.1 GCA_017853785.1 Verrucomicrobiales bacterium | reverse complement strand
TCTCCGCCTTGCTGGCGTATTCGGCGTGTTTGCCGGAGAGATAGCCGTTGTCCTGCGGCTTCACTTCGCGGCCGTCGATCTCCTCGACGTCGCCGCGCTCGCGAATCCACTTGGCGCGCAACGCGGGCAACCCTTGCTCAGACGTACCGGTGAACGCAGGATCGCCCCACGGCCCGGAGCAGTCATACACACGCACGGGATCGTTCGGCGTGACCGCGCCGGTGTAGGACTTCGTGGGCGTGACCTCGATCTCGCGCATGGGGACGCGCACGCCGGGGTGCAACGTGCCCTGGACGTAGATCTTCTTGCTGGCGGGGAGCTGTTCGCTGCTGTGCGGTTCGAACGATTCTTTGGTCGCGATCATAAAACAGTTTGATAGTTGCTGGTCTTTAGTTGATAGCCGTCAACGGCGGCGATTCGGGGAAGATCCGGCAGAAGAAGTTGGCCACTGTGGCCGGCACACTTGTGCCTTCCTACGCCGGCATTACCCGGATCAGGTTCGTGGGTCGCCCGAACTTTCGAGCCTCTCAGCCGTGTTTACAGCTCCCCCAAGGACAACCTGACTCTAGGGCGGCGTCCGGGTGCGGTCAAGTGTTGGGAATCATGTCGGTATGGAAGGTGGCCTGGGGCACTGCCAAAAACGGATTGCGCGGGCCGCGCGGTTCTGAAATACTCCGCCCTCGACGCTGACGCTGAGTCGCTCAGTAAGCGTTCGTCAGGTGGCGCGGTTAGCTCAGTGGTAGAGCATTACCTTGACACGGTAGGGGTCGCAGGTTCAAACCCTGCACCGCGCACCATTTTCACTATGCCTCTCGTCAAACTCAACCGAATCAACAAAGGCGGCGAGATTGTCGTCAACAGCGACTATATTCTCTTCATCGAGATTGAATCCCGCACCACCACGCTGCACATGGCGGACCGGCTCCTCTTCTCCGTGGTTGAGCCATTGGACGAAATCATTCGCCAAATCGAGGCCAAAACCGCCGACTCCATCAAGACCGGGATTCAATTGAGCGGCTTGGTCAAGAACCCCGACGTCCCTGCGGGCAGTTAGCCCCGCAATCACCAAATCCTCGCCGGGGAAATTTTCCGTCACTTTTCCAACGGGCAAATTGCTTGGTGTGGCGGCGGCTTTGTTATTCAATCCTCCCATGCGTATTCTGATTGTTGGCTGCGGTTATGTCGGGCTGCCGTTGGGGGCGGAACTGGTCCGGCAAGGCCATGAAGTCTATGGCTTGCGCCGCTCGGCAAGCGCGGAGTTGCAAGCCGCCGGCATCACCCCGATCTTCGGCGACATCACCCAGCCGGAAACATTGGCGACCTTGCCGGCTGGGTTTGATTGGGTCGTGAACTGCGTGGCCTCCTCCCACGGCGGGGTGGAGGATTACCGGCGGGTTTATTTACAGGGCACGCGGCATCTGTTGGCGTGGCTGGCGGTTTCACCGCCGCAGAAATTTGTCTACACCAGCAGCACCGGAGTCTATGGCCAGGACGACGGGTCGCTCGTCAAGGAAACCAGCCCTGCAACGCCGGTCACCGAGACGGGCGCGGTATTACGCGAGACAGAGGACTTGCTGCTCGCGGCGGCGGGGAAAAAAAAATTCCCGGCGGTGATTCTGCGCGTGGCGGGAATTTACGGGCCGGAACGCGGGCATTGGTTCAAACAATTTCTGCGCGACGAAGCCCGGATCGAGGGCGACGGCACGCGGTTGTTGAACATGATCCACCGCGACGACGTCATCGGGTGCGTCATCGCCGCGCTGCGGAGCGGGCGGGCAGGGGAGATTTACAACGCGGTAGACGACGAGCCCGTGGCGCAGCGGGATTTTTTCCGCTGGCTGGCCGAATCGCTGGACAAGCCGTTGCCGCCCGCCGTGCCGGCGGATGCCAGCCTGGCCCGTAAACGCGGCGTGACAAACAAGCGGATCTCCAATCGCAAGCTGAAGATGGAACTGGGTTATCAGTTCAAATATCCGACGTTCCGCCAAGGCTACTCGGCGGAGATCCAGCGGCTTAATTTGTAACAGTGCCAAAGGCGGCGGGCTTGGAGGAAAGGTTGCCGGCTGTTGCCGCGGAGATGCATCAAGATCTTGCCTGTTCGGACGGGGCGGGCTGAAGGCGGTTTATTTTCAGATTCGCTTCCTCACAGGCTTCGATGGCGTTGTTCCCGCAGGAACAACTTGTTTTGCGCGCGGAAAAGATGGTGCCGCCGGCGGACTTCCGATGTTGCTCGGACTGGGGCCGGGCGGCTAACTCCGCCGGTTCACACAGCCGGCCATCTACAGCCCACCGTGCCGGCGGCGGCGATGTTGATGATGATGGGCGTAGTGGCAGCAATCGGTTTGGGCCGGGCGCAACCGCACAAGGCGAAAGCCACAACTGGGAATCCGGAAATAATCAAGTGATTGGGTTTCATGTTTCACCCGACGCGGAAGGAGATACGGGCGATGAGTTCGCGGCCGAAACTGTGGTGCAGTCGGTCGAGGATTTCCTTGCGGCGGTAGCGCACGATTTCCGAGAGCCAGACGTTGTTGTCCACGGTCACGAAGAGCGTGCCTTTGTTTAGGCCGGTCGGCTGGGCGTGCGCGGTGATGGTCGGGTCAATGAGGTTGTTCCAGACTTTGACGACTTCGGCCTCGGCGCGGCGGCTTTCCATGCGCAGCTCTTTCAGGATGCGGGGCAGGACCAAGGCCGGCGTGCTGGCGGAATTGGTGCGGGCTTTTTCCTCGGGGGCAAGGTCGATGCCGCGCCACGCGGCGAGGACGCGCTGCTTGGCGGTTGCCCGGCCCGGGCCGAGCGGAGGATTTTTTTTGAAGGGCGGCGGCATGAGACAAGGAATTCAACGCAAAGACGCAAAGATGCAAAGGCGCAAAGACTGCTGGCTTAACCAGACAGGAGAAATTCCGAGAGTTTTCTTCGTCGCGGCTGCCACTTTACTGCTTTGCTCCCTAGCGGCTTTGCACCTTTGCGCCTTTGCGTTAAAAAAATTCCACCACATCGCTCCGGGTGGAAAAATCAGGCTTTCTCCCCGGGATGTTCGTCGAGCACGAGGACGCCGTGGGGCGGGAGGTCGCAGCCGCCGACGATATTGCTGGCGGAGAGGAAGTCGTGCATGGGTTTGTAGAACTGCAGGTGCATGGGTGACGCCTGATGGTTGAGCAGGAAGAAAATCCGGTTGGTGTCGTTCTGCCGGAGGCTGACTTCGACGTTGTCCGCGACCTTGAGGAGCGGGTCGAGGTTGCTCATCTGGCGCAGCCAGACGACGAGGTCGTTGTAGAAATTCTGTGCGCTGAGGGTGCCGATATAGATGGCTTTGCCGAGGCCGTAGTTGTTCAGGGTGAGGGCGGGTTTGCCGGTGTAAAAATCCTTGGCGTAAGTGGCGAGCACCTGGCAGCCCTTGGGCTCGATGAGGTCGCACCAGATGCGGGCGGTGTGCATGTGGCTGGTGGGGAACGTGCCTTTGAAGATCAGCGGGTTTTCCTCGCTCGGCGGGAGGGGGTCGAATTCCAGCACTTCCAGGCCAAAGACGTCGGTGAGGTCGTGCGGGTAGCCGGTGGTGGGGGCGATGTGATGTTCGTCCACCATGCCGGTGTTGAAGGTGCTGACGAGCGTGCCGCCGTTCTGGACGTAGAGTTTGAGGCGGTCGGCTTCACCG
>JAFMIX010000247.1 GCA_017853785.1 Verrucomicrobiales bacterium | reverse complement strand
ACCGGGGGGACTGTTTGTTTTCTGCCAATCCGCCGACAACCGCAACGCCGGCGGTGTTTTTACCAGCACCAACGGCAGCTTCACCATTCCCGTTACGGAAGGTCAGTGGGAAGTTAGTATGGACAGCGACAGCTTGGCTGCCTTTGGCCACATTGATTTGCAGGAGCACCCGACCGTCAATACCACGACAGGCGACGTGGCAGGCGTGACCATCGCTTTGCCCAGATCCACCGCGTTGGTCTATGGCAGCGTCAGGGATGAACAGAACCAACCGATGCCGGGAGTCAGGTTTTATCCGAGCGATAACAGCAACCAGTACCAAGCCTACGGGGTTACCGACCAGAACGGAGAATTCTGCATCGGGGCAACCTCCGGCGGATGGCAGATTGGAATCGCCGGCAGCGAATCAGAATTCACCAATCGGATTTTTTCCCAGGAAGTCCAGGTAGCTTTAAGTCTTGGTCAGGCGGTCCGGCTGGACTTTTCAGCCCTGCTCGCCACCAACCGGATTACCGGTTTCGTTCGGGACGCCAACACGACCAATGGGATTGCCGAGGTGGGGGTGAATGCTTGGGCGAATCTGAACGGAACTAATTACCGGCAATACGCCAGCACCGCAGCAAGCGGGCAATATTCACTGAACGTCGCCAATGGAACTTGGAGGGTTTCCGTGAACTGTCATTGCAATTACAGCGACTGTTTGGGGGAAGTATATCGTTGCCCCGAAGATCAAATCTTCAATCTGTCCAACAACAATGCGGTGGCAAACTTTAATGTTTACCCGGTTTGGTTTCCGGTTTTGAGTCAGCCGATGCAGGTTGGTCCGGGGCAGGTTGGTTGCCTCCTCAACGGTGCGGTTGGCACCAATTACACCGTCTTGGCTTCCACCAATATTTCTCTGCCGATGGCCAATTGGTTTCCTGTGTTTGTCACCAACTTGACGACCGGCACGGCATTACTTCTAGATACGCAGGCTACAAAAAAACAGATGTTCTATCGCGTAGAAGTCGGTCCGTAATCTTCTATTTTCCCATCTGGCCGCGCGTCACGCCGAGTTGGTTGAAGAGCTTGAGTTCGCGCCAGAGTTCCGTGCCGGAGATTTCCCCGCGCAACAGCTGGCGATACTTTGCGATGGTCTCCTTAACCTGATCCGGTGTTTCGTCCAGGAATTCGACGCGGAAATTCCGCCCGCCCAGCGCGAGCATCCGGGCGACAAACTCCGCGCCGGTCTGCGCCTGCGAGTTGAAGACGGTATTGCGGCAACCGGCGTCCGCCTTTAGCGCGTGCTCCGCGCCCACGCGGTCGCGCAGTCGCACATCGTGCTTGTCGCACGGGCGGCCGCAGTTCGTGTAGTCCGTGCCGCTGGAGAGGAACGCGCAGAACACGCAATGCTCCATATGAAACATCGGCATGTGCTGGTGAATCGTCACCTCGAACCACTCCGGCGGCGCGCCTTGCAGCAACGCTTCGAGCTGCGTCACGTTCAGGTCGTAGCTCGCCGTCACGGTTTCGAGCGCGAACCGGTTTTTGAAATATTCAGCCGTGAGCCGGTTGGCGATGTTCAGCGAATAATCCCCGCGCTTGCGGCAGTCGGCGAAAAACTTCAGGTGGTCGTAGTTGCGGACGAGGTAGCCGTCGGCATTGGCGGAGCGCACCTGATTCAAAATCCAATCCTCGCCGGGCTTGAAGATTCTTGGGGGCGCGAGCCAGATTGAGGGAGAGGATGGAGGATGGAGGGTGGAAGATGGCGTGCAGCAACCGCGGGCAGTGTGGAAGGTCGTGACGGCCTCGCGATATTTCTTCGGGTCTTCAAACTCGCAATAGATCGTCGTCACGCCGCAAGCGAGAGCGGCTTCGAGTTGTTCCAAGCTGCGGACAAGAACAATCAGATTTGATTCACCGCCGAGACGCGGAGCCGCAGAGAAAACTTTTCCCGAACTCTGCGTCTCTGCATCGCTGCGGTTTAATTCGTTCAGATTCCACCGCTTCGGTATCGCTCGCTGGCGCTCCAGTTCGGCGGCAGCTTCGCGACGCAGGCGGTTCAGTTCGCTCACGGGGAGCATGACTTCGGCGTGCAGCTCGTTCTTCAATTCGCCAAGCTTGAACGGCGTGCCACCGAGCCGGCCCAGTTGTTCCTGCAAGCGTTCTGTCGTCAGCGGCTGGCTCTCCGCCGCCGCGAGCGGCATGGCGGATTCCAGCTTGGCGATATGGCCCTCGTCGTCCCGCGCGATGAGGGTGAGCGGCTTGCCGGCGAGGCCGTGGACTTCAAGATGCAACGGGCGTTGGAAACGGATTTTCTCGCCTTCAAACGTCTGGCGCAGGCGCTTGTCGAGTTCGGGGTCGTTCGTTTTCCATACTTTGTCGCCGACGTGGACGCGGCTGAAGTCAATGTGGTCGTAGCCGAATTTCAGCTCGGAATGTTCCGCGCCGGGTCTTGGACTTTTGATTTCGTAAACGCGCCCGCCTTCTTCTTTCTCCGCCGGTTTGCCGGCGTCGAACACGATGCCGTCGCCGAGTTTGAGCGGAGCGGCGAGCTTCACGGTCACGCCATCGCGCAGGACGCGGGCGACTTCACCGAGATAGACGCCGCGTTTCTTGCCGAAGCGGGCGTGGACGAGGGCCTGGTTGTTCGTGCCGCCAAACCAGCCGGTGAACAGCCCGCGCGAAAACGCCATCTCCAGTTCGTATTTTGAATCACCGCCGAGACGCGGAGACGCAGAGTTTAAAAAATCCTGTCTCTGCGCCTCTGCGCCTCCGCGGGTCAATTTATCCAGAGCTTGGCGGTAGATGCGCGTGATGCTGGCGACATATTCGGGCGACTTGAGCCGGCCCTCGATCTTGAGCGAAGCGACGCCGGCGGCGATCAGGCCGGGTAAAACTTCCAAGCCCGCGAGGTCTTGGGGGCTGAGGAGATATTTGCGGTCGCCCAGCGGGACGAGTTTGCCGTCGCTGACGAGATCGTAGGGCATGCGGCAGGCTTGGGCGCATTCGCCGCGATTGGCCGAGCGGCCGCCGAGCGATTCGCTGGTGAGGCATTGGCCGGAATACGCGACGCACAACGCGCCGTGGACGAAGACTTCGAGCGGCAACGAATGGCCGCCGGTGAGTTGCGCGGACTGGATTTTTTCGATTTCGCCAATCGAGCACTCGCGCGCGAGCACGACGAGGTCGCAGCCGAGGTCGCGGGCAAAGTCCATGCCGGCGGCGCTGGTGACGGTCATCTGTGTGGAGGCGTGGATGGGAAAATCGGGCGAAAGTTCGCGGATGAGCCGGCAGATGCCGACGTCCTGCACGATGGCGGCGTCCACGCCGGCGGCGATGATGGCGCGGAGATAATCGCGGGCGGCGGTGAGCTCGTTCTCGAAGACGAGGATGTTGAAGGTAACGTAGCCTTTCACGCCGCGGCGGTGGAGGAATTCCATCAGCTTCGGCAGGTCGGCAACGGTGAAGTTGTTGGCGCGCATCCGCGCGTTGAATTTTTCCAGGCCGAAATAGATGGCGTCCGCGCCGTTCTCGACGGCGGCCCGAACACACTCCCAATCGCCGGCGGGGGCGAGGAGTTCAGGCAGAATCAATTTGTTCGGCGTGGCGGACATCTGGAGTGAGGATAACGGCAAACTGCGCCGAAAGAAGCTCGTTCTCACGCCGCGAGGGC
>JAFMIX010000246.1 GCA_017853785.1 Verrucomicrobiales bacterium | reverse complement strand
GGCAACAGCAGCCCGGCGAGAATGGCGATGATGGCGATGACCACCAACAATTCAATGAGGGTGAAACCAAACTTCCGAACCGGCTGGACTGAATGATTCATCGGTTGTGTTGCCTCCTGCGCGGGATGGAAAAACCCTAGTCCACCGGCCCGCCTTTGGAAAGACCCGACTCGCGATAATTCGCCCCCCGCCCCGCCCCGAGTTCTCCGCGTTCCGGCGCGAACAGGTCGCATCGCCTCACGCCCACGGTGAAGCAACTCGATAAGAATCGGCAACGGCTCGCGAAGACGGAAATATTCTGCCGCCTCGCCGCTGCCAGCGGGCGCGCGGTGAAATAGCTGCGCTTGCCCTCACCCCCGGCCCTCTCCCGTCCGACGGGAGAGGGAGAGCAGGCGAGGCTTTCTATACAAACCAAGCGGCGTCGCAGGAGCAACGCGTTCTGTATTTCGGACGAAAAACACAACGCTTCCGCTGTGCGAAAATCACCCAAGTGTCGTGCAGCGTGGATTGCTGTCCCCCTCACCCATCGGATGGGAGCGGGGTTGGGGGTGAGGGCGGCCCGGCTTACTGCTGCCGCGAAAGCTGCTGGAGCAACCGCAGGGCGTTGGCGTCGGCGGGATTAAGTTCCAGGGCGCGTTGCGCGGCGGCGCGGGCTTCCTCCATCCGGCCGGCCCGCAACAGAATCGTCGCGCGGGCGTAGGGAATGCGCGGGTCTTCGGGCGCGGCGCTCTCGGCGCGGATGAGCGCCTCCACGGCGGCGTCCCCCTGCCCCGCCGCATTGCGCGCGAGGCCGAGATTATACCAGGCGCGGACGTGGCGCGGGTCGAGCTGCACGGCTTCCTCCAGCGCGGCGATGGTCTTGGCGGTGTCGCCGGCCTCGTTCCACGCGAGGCCGAGTTTGTAGCGGTATTCGGCCTCATTGGGCGCGAGGCGGCAGGCGGTCTCCAGTTGCGCGATGGCTTCCGGGTTGCGCCCGGCGGCGCTCAAGGCGACGGCGAGTTCGTGGCGGAACGGCACGGAGTTGCTGTCCCAATTCACGGCCTTCTGGAGATGCTCCAGGGCGGCGGGCAGTTCGTTCCGCGCGAAATGGAAGACGCCCTGCTGCAACTGGCCACTGGGCTGGTCGGCGTTGTGGTCGAGGTAACGTTTCAACTCGCGGCCGGCCGGGGAATTGGTGTCCAGTGTCGCGCGCAACGCCCACGCGGCGGCGACGCGCACGTTGCGGGACGGGTCGGCGAGCAGTTGGTTGAAACGGGCCGCGACGTTTCCATCCGTCTGGGCGAGGAGCGGCTCGAGCGAACGCACGGCGTTGCCACGCACGAGCGGGTCGGCGTGGTCGAGCGCCTTCGCAAGCGCGGCGGCGACGGCGGGTTCGCCGACCCATTGCCCGAGCAAGCCGGCGGCGACGGCCTGCCAATAGGGATTTTCATTCGCCAACAGCGCGAGGAGCGGTTCGCGTGCGGCAGTATCACCGGCGCGGGCGCGGGCGATGGTCTCGGCGCGGGGGCGGGTGGAGCGTTCCATGCGTTTGCCATACCACTTCTCGACCGCTGCCAGGGACCAGTCGGTGGTCTTGTCCTGGTGGCATTTATTGCAGGCGTTAGGAATATTGTATTTTTTGGTGAGCAACGGATCAGGAATGGTGAAGCCGTGGTCGTGCCGCCAGTGGCGCTGCATGTAGAGCGTCTGCGGCATATGACAGTTCACGCATTCGCCGCCGGTTTCCGCGATCTGCGACGGAATGTATTTGGCGAGGTCCACCTCCTTGGGTTTGCCGTCGTCGCCGTAGCCGAAAACTTTGTGGTGCGAGTGTTCGACAGGGTTGATTTTAACCGCGTTGGCATACGAACCATCGTGGCAACGCATACACAGCCAGTTGCCGGGCAAAGTGGTCTTCATCGAGTGCGGGTTGTGGCAATCGAGGCAGGTGACGTGGTTCGTGGCCATCTTGCTGCTGCGGAAGGAGGCGTATTCGTAATCCTCGTCGCGGATCTGGCCGTCGGGGTAATAGATGTCCGTGTGATCCACAATGGTAAGTTCGTGGTGGTCGAGGAAGGAATCGCCGGGCTTGAAGTCGCCGGTGAGTTCGGCGCGGCGGGCGTGGCAAGTTGCGCAGGTGTCCATCACCTGCGGGCGGGTGAACTTCGCCAGAGTCGGGTCTTTCTTCCCGCTCTTGCCAAACTGTTTCTGCCAATCGTTATGGGCGCGGGCCGGGCCGTGGCAGGCCTCGCAACCGACGGTCATCTCGGCCATGTCGGTGCGGTAGGAATCCGTGGCCGCGTCGTAATTCTTGTGGAGGCGCGTGTTGTGGCAGGTCGCGCACATGGCGTTCCAGTTCATGCCGCGCCCGGTCCAGTGCCCCCATTCGCCGGGCTGGCGGTCTTCATTGCCGAAGACGTTGAACCAGTCGGACGCGTTCGTCGCGCGGGGATCGAAAGCGGCCTCCAGCGTCTGCCAGCGACCGCCGGGAAACGGGACGAGGAATTGCCGCAACGGATCGTGCCCGATGACGCGCGCGACGCGGTGCGCCTCGGGTTCGCCAGAAAGCCCGCGGGCAGTGACAAAGAAATCGCCGTTGGTCGCGGAGACGGAAGACGACTGCGAACCGTGCTTGAAAGAACGCGCCGGCTCGAAGGCAGGCCCGTCCATTTCCGGGCCGGGCAACCGCTCGGCAAGGCCGTGGTGGGATTTGCGCCACAACTCGTAGGCCTCCTCGTGACATTCCTTGCAGCTCGCCGAGCCGCCGTATTCGGACTTCGGCACGGTGTTACCGGCGGCGCCCGGGACGGAGTTCAGCTTTTCGGAGTGCCAAACGAACCAGAAGAGGCCGCCGGCCAGAACCGCCACGACAGCGACCCAGAGGAAGAGTTGAAGCCGGTTGCGCATCGGGTGCGAAGGGTTAAACGGAACTGAATTCAACGCAAAGGCGCAAAGGGGCAATGACGCGAAGTTGATTTGGGCCGCAGCTTCTTACCTTTGCGCCGTTGCGGTTTTGCGTTAAAACCCGTTTGCATCTCAAAGCTGCTCGGGTTGCAGCATCAGTTCCGCGATGCGTTGCAGCAGCCGCCCCGCCGCGCCGCCATCCAGGACGCGGTGGTCGAAGCTCAAGGTGAGATTAGCCTCCATCACCGGCACGAACTGCTGCCGGGCGTCGTCCCAATGCGGCACTTTGCGGCCCGCGCCGAAGCCCAGCACCAGCGTCTGCTCCGGCAGCGGAATCGGCGTGGCGAAGGTCAGCCCGAACGTGCCGAAGTTGGTCACCGTGGCGATGGAGCCGCCGGTGGCATCGGCGGGTAACTTGCGTTGGCGCGCGAGTTCCACCAGTTCGTTGTAGCGCGCGACGAGCGCGGACAATCTTTTCGAGTCCGCCCCGCGCAAGACGGGCACGAGCACGCCGTCATCGGCCTCGACAGCGAAGCCGACGTCGATCGCGGACGGGTGGACGATCTTATTGCCGACGAGCCGGCCGGCGGGCGCGCTGTTCTCCGCGAGCGCGATGGCCAAAGCGCGCAGAGCATAGAGCGCGGGGCCGGGTTTGGGATTGCAGGCTTTGCGGTGCGCGAGCAGCCGGTCGATGTTCACCGGCAGCGCGACCATCGCCAGCGGACGCGTCCAACTGCGGCGCATGGCGTCGGCCACGGCGACGCGCATGGAGGAGGCGGGCGTGAGCTT
>JAFMIX010000245.1 GCA_017853785.1 Verrucomicrobiales bacterium | reverse complement strand
CGCTTTCGGTGTTGATTTTGCGGCCGTAAATGGTGCGGTAACAGCGCCAGCTCACATCCACGAGTTTGCAGATGGTGGCGTTGTTGGTGGCGGGGTAGAAGCCGAAGACGCCGTTGGTGGGGGTGCGTTGGGAGATGTTAAAAGCGAGATAATCGCAGTTTTTGAGGAGGACGCTGTTGGTGCCGGACTGGGTGCGCGTGAGTTGCTTGGTATTCATGTCCCAGGTGAAGGTCATCTGGTTGCTGTTGAAGTCGAGAAAGACAAGCCGGTTGCTGTTGAAGCTCTGGAGCGAGCGGGCTTCGCGGATATCTCGGCTTATGCGGTCGATGCAGTTGAGGCTCGATTTGTTGAGCTCCATGTAGTTGCCCATGGCCAGGAAACTGCGGGTGCAGAAGACGAGGGAAACCGCCAGTGCCGCGATGATGATGCCGCCGAGACCGGAGGCAACGAGCAGTTCCGGGATGGTAAAGGCGATTGCCCGGCGGGTGGGGGTAAGCGGGATGATCATGGGCGTCAGTTGAAAAACGAGTAATTCTGGATGCCCCAACGGCCCACGAGGGTTTGCATGGAACGGCTATGGGGAATCACAGTCGAGCCGTATCGGTTGGTCCAGTTCACCGTGATGGTGACGGTGCAGAGATTGGCATTGTAGTAAGTGCCGGTGCCGGGGTCGGAGAACGAAATCTGTCCGTAGTAGGTGATACCTTTGGAATCGTTTTGATTCATGGTGAACGGGTAGTAGTCAGCGGTGAAGCTGGTGGAAAAGAGGTTGCTGCTGGTGAGTTGGTCGAAGGTGTAAAGGCGGATGCCTTCCATTTTCTCGAGGATGATCTGGGTGGCGCGGAGATTCTCCCGCGAGACGCGGGTCACCGAGAAACCATACGAAATTCCGCCAAACAAGCCGAGGAACACCACGCTCAAAATGGCAACAGCCACCAGCACTTCGGTCAGGGTGAAAGCGCTGGAGCGGCAGGCGGAGGTAATGGCACGATTGTGGGGGCGCATATAGATGTTTGCAAAGTTCTCCGGATTGTCAGGAAGCAGTTCCTTTGCCACCGGGAATAATGATTTCAAACCGAGCTAATTCTGCAGGGATTCCCGAGGTAACCCGGCGGGTTTGTCCGGGTTTGTCCGGGAGCGTGACTGTTTTTTTGACAACGGGCGGACGCCGATATTTGCCAAGCAGGTAGCTGAATCCGTAATGCTGATCAACTCAACCGCAGCGGGCCGGGGTCAAAGCCCGCCTTGGGCCTGCCCGGCGAGGAACAATTCATGTTCGTGCCGCAGGGGGAGGCTGCCGAAGACGAGCTGGCCGCTGGTGGTGGGGGAGATGGCCCAGCAGGACTTGGAAGGATTGGCCACGCCCGGCATCTTGAATTCGTGGAGGATGAGCTCCACTTTTTCTCCGATCCACGAATACTTGATATAACCATCGCGGGTCGCCAAGCGCTTGGGTTTGCCGTAGAGGCTGGAGCAACTGGCGGCCAAATCGGTGCTTGGCGGGGTGGTCAGCACGCTTTCGGGATGTTCGATTTTCCACCGGAGCGCGATCCGATAGAGGCGATGTTTGAAGAAGGTGTATTCGATTGTTTCCAGGGGCACGCTCTCCAATGCCAGCAAATCTCCCGTGCGGGTATAGACGGCCAACTGCCCGGGCTCGTCTTTTTCTTTGAGCACCAAATTGCTGAACTCGGCTTCTGATTGCCCGAACGTGGCGTCCCGGAAACCATTCTTCTTGTCCATAAATTCTATGGTTCCGGGAGCGATGGGCTTGGGCTGCTTGATGGCATTGGTGCGGACGGTCGGGACTTTGGGGGCGGCGGATTCGACCGGCTTGGGCTGGTGGAGCGGTTTGGGTTGGTGGAGCGGTTTGGGCGTAGGATCCTGCTGAGAACCATTCTGCGAAAAATCACAACCGGCGACCAGCCAGGAGACCAGGAGCATCAGAGTCCAGCGGGGTGCGGAATTCAGGTGTTTGGCAACAGATGATGACATTGGGGTGAAATTATTTAAGGCTTTTTTGTTCGTTTCAGCATGAGGGAAAATGGGCTGGGTGACAACTCATTTTTGTCCCTCAAACGGAGCGGCTAAACCAAGGCCTGCGCCCGGGGCTGGGCTTCGGCGAGAAACGCTTCGATCAGCGGCGTGGCGCGCACGTGGGCTGGCAGCGGCTGTTTCGGGACCACCATGCCGCCGCCCGCGCTATCGCGCCCGGAACAATTGGTTGCAAAGTTCCCGGGGACTCCGCCACATCGCCGCGGCCATCTTGCAGCTCGCTGGTGCGCTCGGGGTGCTGACGTGGCGGGTCGGGTTCTTCGCTGGCATCAGCGCCAAACCCAACCAGATTCACAAGTGGTGGCAGCGCACCCGCCGCGAAAACGGCCGCATCATCTCTCTCCTGCAGGACCTCCGCTTGGTGCAGACCCCACAACACCACGCCATCCACCACGCCGACCCCAAAAATGTCCACTACTGTCCCGTCACCAATTTTCTCAACCCCATCCTGGACCGCGCCCGGTTCTGGGACGCGCTCGAATGGCTGTTGGCCCGGACTGTCCGGCTGCATCGCCGGCCCGGCGCCTCGCTGTCCGGCTGCGGCTCCAGCCCGGAATGGATCGCCCAACTCCGCGCCGTTCCGCCGCTACGGCGCAGCTGCGGCGGCGCGGCAGTCTACCGGTAGATGGTGCTGACAACGCTTGCATTTTCCCCGGAATGGGCGATCGGTTAACCTGAGACCAAAAGTTGATGCGATAACCGGCCTCCGGTGGGTTCGCGGCTATTCCCGAAAACGGCTATTGCCGGTGATAAGCCAACCAACTGCGGTTATGAAAACCAGATACGGATTGCTGCTGAACTTGGTTCTGGCCCTGATGCTGGTCGGCTGCGCCACCCCGCCGCCGCTGAAGGGGCGGGCGGACTTGATGAGCTTTCTGGCGGTTGGCATCACGACGCGGCAGGACGTAATGGTCCGGTTGGGCGCGCCTTCAGGCCGGTTTGAAAACGAGAAGATTCTCACTTATCGACTCGGCTACGAGCCGAAGAACCGGGGCTACTACGTGGTGGAACGGGAAGGAGGCCCGGGCGGCTGGCCTACCTGGATCTGGGCAAAATACAGCCTCGTGCTGGTTTTCAACGAAGCCGGCGTGCTTGAAAAACATGCGCTGGTGGAGGTGAACTGACATGAAGGTTCTGACTTCAGGTGCGTCCGGACGCCACCGGAATTGGCGGCGGGTAAATCGGTTTGCCTTGCTGCTGGCGACCGGGCTGCTCGTCAGTGCGGCGGGTTGCATCATCATTCCCACGCCCGGACTCGATTCCGGCGAGACGCGCACGAACATCGATAAACACACGCCCGAACAATTCACGCCCGGGCGGACGACGCGGGCCGAGGTGATGCTTGCGTTGGGTGAGCCGGACGCGGTCAGCCCGGACGAGCGCAAGCTGGCGTATCGGCGGGAAAAGATCGCCGCGATCTGGATTGCGGGCGGCTATGGTGGTGGCGGCGGCGGCAGTTTCGAGACGGATCGCTATGTGGTCGCGGAATTTGACGCCGCCGGGCGGCTGCTGAAAATCGTATTCGACCGCTACGGACTCGGCTCGCTGGACCCGGATAAATTACTGGACACTGCGGCGGCAATCACCGATCGTGATCCCTGCGTCCACTTCCAAGCGCAGGCCAA
>JAFMIX010000244.1 GCA_017853785.1 Verrucomicrobiales bacterium | reverse complement strand
ATTCCATCACCCGCTGCATCTCTTCCAGCAACGGCGCAAGTTCCGCCTTCGTCTGCGCCGAGCTTTGGCTGAAAAAAGTCCGCAACCCGATCTCCCGCACCTTCGCCTCCAGCTCCGGGCTGATCGGCGGCCGCTCCGCGCGCGCCTCGCCCGACGGCGATCCCGCGTCCGCTTTCGCACTCGCCTCGCGCAACCGCTTCAGCGCGTCGTCCACCGCCCGCCGCCGCTTCTCCTCGGGCAGCTGTTCGAACGCCGTGATCATCTGCTTGAAACCCGTCGGCAGCGTCGCCTCGATGAACGCACCTTTCTCCGCTTCCGTCATCTGCGTGAACCACTTGTCCGTCGCGCGCCCCAGCCGCAACCGCTGCCGCTCCTCCGCCGGAAGCTGGTTCAACATGTCCGCCAACTTCGCGATGGCCCGCGCCCGCTCCGTGCCGGACAAGCCGTTCAACTCCCGCGCCGCCCCGAACGCCTGCACCTTCTCCGCGGTGACCTTCAGCCGCTGGGAAATGAAATAGCCCGCCGTCGCCACGAGCCAGATGCCCCCCAGCGCCGCAGTTGCAAATACAATCGCCCGCTGCCGTTGAGTTCGCATGGCCGGATTCTAATTCAACCCTCCGTGTAAGCTAGGAAAACCAGTGGCGTCGCCTACTGTTCCAAGCTGTGTTTTCCCTCTGTCTGCTCCCCAAACGGCCGACACCCTCGTTCGTGAAGAAATCCATCTTGGCTTTGCCGCCGATTAAATTAACTTTCCCCGTCATGTTGAAAACCGACGCCAATCCGCTCGCCCATCCCGACCAATTTGTCCGCCGCCACATCGGCCCGAATGCCACCGAAACCGCCGCCATGCTCCAGACCGTCGGCTACGACTCCGTGGACGCGCTCGCGGCCGCCGCCGTGCCCAAATCCATCCGTTTGGCGAACGCACTGAACCTGCCCGCCGCACAAAGCGAATTCGATGCCCTGCGCTCACTGAAAGCCATCGCGTCTCAGAACCAGGTCTTCCGCTCGTTCATCGGCATGGGCTATTACGACACCATCACGCCGCCCGTCATCCAGCGGAACGTCCTCGAAAATCCCGGCTGGTATACGCAATACACTCCCTACCAAGCGGAGATTTCCCAAGGCCGCCTCGAAGCGCTCCTGAATTTCCAGACGATGGCCGCCGAATTGACCGGGCTCGATTTGGCCAACGCCTCCATGCTTGACGAAGCCACCGCCGCCGCCGAGGCGATGACAATGGCGCACCGCCTCAAGGATGGGCGCAACGTCTGTTTCATCTCCGAAACCTGCCACCCGCAGACCATCGAAGTCGTCGTCGCTCGCGCGAAGGCACTCGGCATCGAAGCCATCGTCGGCAAAACAGACTCGTTTGAGTTCTCGGACAAAGTCTTTGGCGCACTGGTGCAATATCCCGACACGTTCGGCACGATCCACGACTTCGCGCCGTTCACCGCCAAGGCCCACGCCGCCGGCGCGATGGTCACCGTCGCCACCGATCTTCTGGCACTCACGCTCATCAAGCCGCCGGGCGAATTCGGCGCGGACATCGCCGTCGGCAGCGCGCAACGCTTCGGCGTGCCGCTCGGTTACGGCGGACCGCACGCCGCCTTCTTCGCCACGAAGGATGAATTCAAGCGCCAGATGCCCGGCCGCATCGTCGGCGTGTCCAAAGATGCGGGCGGCAAGCCCGCCCTGCGCCTCGCGCTCGGCACGCGCGAGCAACACATCCGCCGCGAGAAAGCCACCAGCAACATCTGCACGGCCCAGGCGTTGCTCGCAAACATGGCTTCGCTCTACGCCTGCTATCATGGTGCGGAAGGCTTGAAGGCCATCGCCACCCGCATACAGAAGCTGACCGCCGTTCTCGCCGCCGGACTGGAAAAACTCGGTTACGCGCTGGGCAATGCCGCTCGCTTCGATACCGTCCGCGTGAATCTCGGCGACAAAAAATCCGCCGACATCCTCAAGATCGCCGAAGCACATCGCATCAATCTGCGTGTCATTGACGACAAGACCATCGGCATCTCGCTGGACGAAGCCACCAGCGCCGACGATGTGGCCGAACTCTGGCAAATCTTCAATGGCGACAAAGCTGCCGCGTTCACCGTGGATGAACTGGCTACCGCCGCAAATTCGTCAATCGCCAATCGCCAATCCGCATTCCTCCAGCACTCCGTCTTCAACCGCTACCACTCCGAGACCGAGATGCTGCGCTACATCAAGCGGCTCGAATCGCGCGACCTCTCGCTCACGGCCTCGATGATACCGCTCGGCTCGTGCACGATGAAGCTCAACGCCGCCGCCGAGATGTTCCCCGTCTCGTGGCCCGAGTTCGGCAAGATACATCCGTTCGCGCCCATCAAACAGACGCGCGGTTACCAGAAGATGTTTGAGCAACTCGAAATCTGGCTCGCCGAGATCACCGGGTTCGCCGGCATCTCACTCCAACCCAACGCCGGTTCGCAAGGCGAATACGCCGGGTTGCTCGTCATCCGCGCGTATCACGAATCGCGCAATGAGTCCCATAGGACAGTGTGCCTCATTCCCTCATCCGCCCACGGCACAAACCCTGCGAGCGCAGTGATGGCAGGAATGAAGGTCGTATCGGTCGCATGTGACGAACGCGGAAACATAGATGTGGCAGACCTCAAAGCTAAAGCAGAAGCCCATAAAGAGACGCTGGCGTCCCTGATGATCACCTATCCGTCCACGCACGGCGTGTTCGAGGAAACCATCCGCGAGATTTGCGAAATCATCCACGCCAACGGCGGCCAGGTTTACATGGACGGCGCGAACATGAACGCCCAAGTCGGCCTCACCAGCCCCGGCTTCATCGGCGCGGACGTCTGCCATCTGAACCTGCACAAGACCTTTTGCATCCCGCACGGTGGCGGCGGCCCGGGCGTCGGACCGATCGGCGTGGCGGAACATCTCGTCGAGTTTTTGCCCGGCCACAACGTCGTCAATCTCGGCGGCGAAAATCCCATCGGTGCGGTGAGCGCCGCGCCGTGGGGCAGCGCGAGCATCCTCACCATCTCGTGGATGTATATCGCCATGATGGGCGCGGAGGGACTGACCGAAGCGACGAAGTTCGCCATCCTCAACGCGAATTACATCTCCAAGCGGCTCGAAAAGCATTTCCCCACGCTCTACCGCAGCCACGGCCTCGTCGCGCACGAATGCATCCTCGACCTGCGCGCGTTCAAGGCCACCACCGCCGAGGACGTCGCCAAGCGCCTGATGGATTACGGCTTTCACGCGCCGACGCTTTCGTGGCCCGTCGCCGGCACGCTCATGGTCGAACCCACCGAAAGCGAATCCCAATATGAACTCGACCGCTTCTGCGACGCGATGATTTCCATCCACGCCGAAATGACCGCCGTGGAAACCGGCGCAGCCGACGCGAAAAACAACTTACTCAAGAACGCCCCGCACACCGCCGACCAGATCGCCAGCGACAATTGGAATCGTCCCTACACGCGCGAAGCCGCAGCGTTCCCGGCCAAGAGCCTGCACGACTACAAATTCTGGCCGCCCGTCGCCCGCGTGGACAACGTGTTTGGGGATAGAAACCCAGTGTGTTCCTGTGTTGGAATGGAAGCGCATCAAAGCTAACCTAGCTCGCCGCGCCGCAGCGCAGCGAAGTCGGGTCTACTCGTGCGTGGGAATGGAGAATTATTTGTGACTGCGGACTGGCCTA
>JAFMIX010000243.1 GCA_017853785.1 Verrucomicrobiales bacterium | reverse complement strand
GCAGACCTTGCAGCAACGGCTGCCGCTGGGCCGCTGCGGCACGCCGGAGGAGGTCGCGGCGGTCGTCGCGTTCGTCTGCTCGCCGCGCGCGAGCCTGGTGAACGGGGCTTGTATTGCCGTGGACGGCGGCGAAAGCTACAGTTTCTAAAATCAATTTATGCAACAGATCAAAACCGAAAAACACGACGCCATCGTGCTCTCCAGCACGTCGGAAAAGGACGCGCAGAAGATGTTCACCGCGCTGCTCAAGAACACGCCCCTGCCGGACGACGAATTGTTGCCGAATCTCGGCCTGTTCCTTTCGTCAAAATCGTTTTCGCGCCTGCTGTTCTTCTACGAGATCTACCAGAAGATCCTGCACAGCCACGGCGTCATCGTGGAGTGCGGCGTGCGCTGGGGGCAGACGCTCTCGATTCTCGAGGCGCTGCGCGGCAGCCTCGAACCCTACAACCGCCACCGCAAGATCATCGGCTTCGACACCTTCGCCGGCTTCAAGGGCTTCAGCGCGGAGAAGGACGGCCACCTCTGCAAGAACCAGGACGGCAGCTTCTCCGTCTCGGCGAACTACGAGGATTACCTCGCGCAGATTCTCTCGCTGCAGGAGGCGCTGAATCCCATGTCGCACCTCAAGCGTTTCGAGCTCGTCAAAGGCGACGCCACCCAGACCATCCCCGCCTACCTCAAGGCGCATCCCGAGACCATCGTCTCGCTCGCCATCTTCGACTTTGACATCTACCAGCCTACCAAGGTCGCGCTCGAAGCCCTCAAGCCGCACCTCTGCAAGGGCAGCATCCTCGTCTTCGACGAGCTCTGCGACGACATCTTCCCCGGCGAGACCGTCGCGTTGCAGGAAGTGTTCGGGCTCAATAACTGCCGCATCAAGCGCCTGCCGATGACCGCGCGCGTGTCCTACATGGAGATCGAATGAGGCCCGCCATGACCCCCGCCTGCCGGCAAATCCGCAAAAACATCTTGGAAGCGTCCCGCGCCAGCGGGCACGGCCATATCCCCACGTCGTTCTCCATCATCGAAATGATGTGCGCGGTTTACGACACGATGCGGCACGACCCGAAAAACCCTCAGTGGGCGGAGCGCGACATCTTTGTCCTGAGCAAAGGCCACGCCGCGCTCGGCTTCTACGCCGTGCTCGCGCAGTATGGCTACCTGCCGGTCGAGGAGTTGAAAACCTTCGGCGCGTTCCAGTCCCGGCTCGGCTGCCACGCCGACCGCCTGAAAGTCCCCGGCGCGGAAGTCTCCACCGGCTCGCTCGGCCACGGCGTGAGCGTCGCGGCCGGCATGGCGCTGGCCTTTAACATTCAAAATTCCCCGCGCCAGGTCTTCACCGTCATCGGCGATGGCGAATCCAACGAAGGCACTGTCTGGGAAACCGTCATGGTCGCCGTGAACCAGAAACTCGACAACTACACCATCTTGCTGGACGCCAACAAATCCCAGATCCGGTCGCTGCCGCTGGACAATCTGGCCGCGCGTTTTGTCGCGTTTGGCTGCGACACCATCGAGGTGGACGGTCACGACCTCGCCGCGTTGCAGGCCGCACTGGCCAAGCCTCGCGAAGCTGGCAAGCCCCGCGTCCTCGTCTGCCACACCGTCAAGGGCCACGGCTGCCCGACGCTCGCAAACAACATCTTCGAGTGGCACCGCAAATCGCCCAAGCCCGAGGAATTGGAAGTCCTCGCCAAAGAACTGGAGGCCGCATGAGAAAACAATTCGTCGTCACCTCCTCCGAACTCCTGCTCGCCGATGACCAGGTCGTCGTCGTCCTCGGCGATATCAGCCACTTTCAGTTCATGGGGTTGCAGAACCGCATGAAGGATGCGGGCCAGCCCCAGCGCATCTTCAACATGGGCATCTGCGAGAACGCCATCCTGAGCGTCGGCGCGGGCCTCGGCGCGCAGGGGATGTTCCCGTTCCTGCACACCATCAATCCGTTCCTCACCGAGCGTTGCGTGGAGCAGATCAAGCTCGACCTCTGCTACAACCAGTTCGGTGCGAACATCGTCACCACCGGCGCCTCTTTCGACTACGCCTGGGACGGCGCCACGCACCATTGCTACACGGAACTCGCCGTCCTGCGCCTGCTGCCCGGCATGGAGGTCACGCAACCCGGCAACCCCAAGGAACTGGATACGCTCCTCCGCAGCCAGTATCGCAACGGCAAGCCGACCTATTTTCGCCTCTCTGACCACAGCCATCCGCACAACTTCCCGATCCAATTCGGCAAGGCGAACATCCTCAAGGAAACTCCCGGCGCGAAAGTCACCGTCATGACCGCCGGCCCGATTCTCGGCAACGTCGCCGAGGCGTGCGCGGAATTGCCGGTGAACCTCGTCTATTTCAACACCATCAAGCCGATTGACCACGAAGTCATCGCCCGCTTCCGGCACACGAAGATTCTCGTCGTCCACGACGCGCACGGCTTGCAGGAGGCCATCCACGAAGTCCCCGACCTGTCCGTCGCCTATCACGGGCTGCCGGACAAATTCTGCGTCTGGTATGGCACGGTGCACGACATCCGCAAAACCATCGGCCTCGACCCCGCCGGCATCCGCGCCGCCGTGCAGCAACGTCTGGCGTAGCCGCCTTGTCCCATGACCACGGCTGTCTCTCCCAAGATTTCCGTCGTCATCCCGATCTTCGGCAACGAGGGCGATTTGCCCCGGCTCGTCGCCGCCCTGCAATCGCAAACGCTGCCGCCCACCGAAATCCTGCTGGTGGACGGCAGCCCCAAGCCGCTGGCGACTCCGCCGCCCGGCACGCGCCTGCTTCGCAACCAGCCCGGCAGTCTGCTCGGTGAGGACTACGACTTCGGCGCGAAGAACGCCACTGGCGACTTCCTGCTCTTCATGCAGCAGGATTGCGTGCCCAAGGACGCCACCGCGCTGGAGCGGATGTTCCGGCAATTGACGCCGGAACGGGTGTCCGTGGTGGCGTTGGTGACGCTGCCGGAGGATTATTTCCGCAGCTACAATTTCTGGGGTCAGGTGTTGATGGCCCGCTGGCTGGGTTGCGTGAAGCAGGGCGTGAGCAACAAGTTCGACCTGCATCGGCGCGAGGTGGTTTCCCGCATCGGTTGGATGCAGGTTTGGCCGCCGCAGCTCGCGGGCGAGGACATGGATTTGTTCATGCGGCTGCGCTGTCAGGGCGAGGTGTTCGTCAGCGACGTGGAGGTCATGCACTACCACCATCAACGCGCCACGATGGGCGCGGGCGACGTGTTGCGGCGGCATTTCCGCCTCGCGGAATCATTCGGGGCACTGTTCCGCAAGTGGGGGTTTGCCTTGCGCCGGGTGCCGTATGCCGAACATTGGAGTCATCATCTGGGGAAGTATCTTTACCTCCTCATTCCACTGCTGCCGTTCGCGCCGCTGCCGGTTGGCCTGGCTTTGTTTGTGGGCAGCAACCTTGCCAACTTTGAGGCGTGGCGGGTGCGTTCGTGGCAGACCCCGCTGCTGCTGCTCTTCAACCCCTGCCTGTTCGTCGCCGGCCTGCTGGGCACGCTGCTGGGCCTGCGCCATCGGCCTCTTTGTAAACCGTTAGAGCGTTGACCGAAATGATGTCGCACTGGTCGGCGCGCCTTCCCCTTCAACTTTCAACCATCAACCATCAACCATCAACTGTTCCCGCTGCCCGCTGCCCGCCGCTGCCCCCGGAGCGCCGCCGTCCTCGGCGGCTTTCGGCCTGCCCCCGCCCAC
>JAFMIX010000242.1 GCA_017853785.1 Verrucomicrobiales bacterium | reverse complement strand
ACGTCGCCGACGGTGTAGGTACCGAAATGGAAGATGCTTGCGGCAAGAACGGCATCCGCGCGGCCTTCCATCAGCACCTCGGCCATGTGTTCCAGACTGCCCGCGCCGCCACTGGCGACGACCGGCACGCCCACGGATTCGCTGATGCGCCGGGTGATGGCGAGGTCGAAACCCTTCTTCGTGCCGTCGGCGTCAATGGAGTTCAGTACAATCTCGCCCGCGCCGAGCGCGACGGCCTTTTTCGCCCACTCAATCGCGTCGAGGCCGGTGTCTTTGCGGCCGCCGTGCGAGAACACGCTCCACTTGTCCGGCGCGATGCGCTTGGCGTCGATGGACACGACGATGCATTGGCTACCGAACTTTTCCGCGCCTTCGCGGATGAGTTCGGGCCGGGCGAGCGCGCTGGAGTTGATGGAAATCTTGTCCGCGCCGGCCCGTAACATCGCAAACATGTCGTCCACGGATTTGATGCCACCGCCGACGGTGAGGGGCATGAAGCATTGGTCGGCGGCGCGCTCGATGACGTCCACCATCGTGCTGCGACCGTGCGCGGTGGCAGTGATGTCGAAGAAAACCATTTCGTCCGCGCCCTGTTCGTTGTAACGCAGGGCAAGTTCGATGGGGTCGCCGACGTTGCGCAAGCCGCCCTTCTCGGCGACGCCGAATTGGACGCCGCGCGTGACCTGTCCGTCGTGTACGTCCAAGCATGGAATGACTCGTTTGGCGAGCATGGGATTATTTGAACCGCAAGCCGCGCCGGAAGCAAGGCGGCGTTTGGCGGACAACTATTTCAGGACTTTGACCGCTTCGTTGGCGAAGTGGAGCGCCCAGTTGGGCATCAAGCCCAGCCAGAAAATCCCGACGATACACACGCCGAGGCCGAACTGCATCGGCTTGGAGATGGCGATCGGCTCGCGGCTGGCCGCCGCGCCGTTCCAGTAAATCGCCTTCACGACGCCGAAATAGTAGTAGAGCGAAATCACCACGCCCGCGAGCGCCGTGAACGCGAGGCAATAATAACCGTGGTTCGCCGCGCCCAGTTCGATGACGGCCTTGAGCAGCAGGAATTTTCCAAAGAATCCCGCCAGGGGCGGAATGCCCGCGAGCGAAACCATCGCCAGCGTCAGCGTCGCGGCCAGCAGGGGCGAGCGCTGGTTCAGGCCGGCGAGGCCGCCGATGTCTTCGCTGTCCAGGTGGCGCATCACGAGCGCGATGACCGTGAACGCCGCAAGCGTCGTGAAGAGATAGCCGCTCAAGTAGTAGAGCACCGCCGCCTGCCCCGCCGCGCTCATCGCCGCGACGCCGAGCAGCAGGTAGCCCGCGTGCGCGATGCTCGAATAGCCGAGGAGACGCTTGAGGTTGCGCTGCGGCAGCGCGCAGAGGTTGCCGTAAAGAATTGTGATGCCGGAAATGACGATGAGCAGCTTGTCCCAGTGCGCCGTGACGCTAGGTATCGCCGTGAATAGGAAGCGTAGCAGCAGGACGAAGCCCGCCGCCTTAGAGCCGATGGCGAGGAACGCCGTCGTGGGCGTCGGCGCGCCCTGATAGACATCGGGCGTCCACATCTGGAACGGAAACGCCGCGATCTTGAAGCCCAGTCCCACCAGCACGAACAGCACGCCGAACAGGAAAACCTTGTTGCCGGTGAAATTCCCGGCGACTGCCGCAAGCTCGGTGAAGTTGAACTTGCCGGTCACGCCCCACACCAGCGCAATGCCATACACCATGAACGCCGACGACAGCGCGCCAAGGATCAGATACTTCACGCCCGCCTCCAGCGCCGCTATCTTGCCGCGCGTGAAGCTCGTCAGCACATAGAACGTGACGGTGATGAGCTCGATGGAGACGAAGAGCATCGCGAAGTCGTTCGACGACGACGCGAACAGCATCCCCGCCAGCGCGAAGATTATGAGCGAATAATATTCCGATACGCCCGCCGCGATGCGGTCGGAAAATTCCACCGCCATGATCAACACCAGCACCGCCGCGAGCAGGAAGAAGCGTTTGAAGAAAATCGCCAGCCCATCCGCCACAAACATTCCGTTGGCCGTGCTGCCGGTGGGATTGAACAGACAGCCATGGCCGAAGCTGGCCAACAGCAGCAATCCCAGCACCGCCGCCGCCGCGTAGCCGAGCGCGCGCTTGCGTTCCGCCGGCAGCCACAAATCCGCCAGCAGCACCCCGATACCGAGGAGCACCACCGCGATTTCCAATGACATCAAAGAAAGGTTCATTTGCTTTGCGCCCTCTCAACAATTTGCTGCGTGACCGGCGCGATCTTGTCCGTCAGCAGGCGGGGGAAAAATCCGAAGATTAACAAGCTCGCGAGCAGCAGCGCGTAGGGCAGCTTGCGCCAGAGGTTCGCGTCGGAAAGTGTCGCCCACTTCTCGGGGATCGGGCCGTGCAATACCGCCCGCACCGCTCGCAGCATGTAAACCGCGCCGATGAGCAACGCGCCCCACACCGCCAGTACCGTCACCACGCGCAAGGTCGGCTGACTCCACGCGCCGAAGAATACACTGACTTCGCCGACGAAATTCAGGAAGCCCGGCAGGCCGCAGCCCGCCATCGCCGCCATCACGAACGCCACGCCGATGAAACGCAGCTTCTTCGCCAGTCCGCCGAGTTCGCTCATTTCGAGCGTGCCGGTCTGGTTGTAGATGTAGCCGCTCAAGCCGAACGTCAGCGCCGCGAGAAAGCCGTGCGCCACCATAATCACCACCGCGCCGGTCACCCCGATGAGGTTCAGGCTCGCGATGCCGAGGAAGATCATGCCCATGTGTGCCACGCTGGAATTACCGATGAGCAGGTTCAGGTTCTTCTGCCTCATCGCCACCCAGCCGACGTAAAGCACGTTGCCGAGCGCGAGCCAGGCGAGGATTTGCATCCAGCCTTGCGCGGCCTGCGGCATGAACGGCAGCGCCACGCGGATCAAACCATAAAGCCCGAACTTCTTCAGCACGCCCGCGTGCAACATCGCCGTCGCGCTCGGCGCGGAACCGTACCCCAGCGCCGCCCACGAGTGGAACGGCCAGAGCGAAACGAGGATGCCAAATCCGAACAGCAGCAGCGGGAAGATAAAATTCTGCGCGCCCGCCGCCAGCGCGTGTTCTGCGAAATACTTTGTGAGCGTCGGGATGTCGAACGTCCGCGCATCCGCTGGCACTTGCAGATAGAGCGCGATGAGGCCGATGAGCGCCAGCAGCGCGCCGATGCTCAGGTAAAGCGTGATCTGGAACGTGGCGTAGTTCTTCCGTTCGCCGCGACCCCACACGCCGATCATGATGAACGTCGGCACGAGCGCGAGTTCGTGGAAGAAGTAGAAGAAGAACAGGTCGAGCGACATGAACGCGCCAAGGATGCCGCCGGTCATCGTAAGGAACAGGATGTAAAATTCCTTCTCTCGCGATTTGATCTCGAACGAGCAGCACGCCGCCGCGAACGCGACGATCGCGCCCATCAGCACCAGCCCGACGTTCAGGCCGTCCACGCCCAGCTTGCAGGCGATGCCGAGCGATTCCGCGCCGAGTCCGGGAATGGTGCTGACGAACTTGTAGCCGCTGGCGTCGGCGAGCGCGCCGTTGAAAGCGCAGAACACGACCACCGCGAGCAGCATCGTGACGAACGTTACGCCCACCGCCGTGGCGCGCATGATGACGGCAAAGTTGCGCGGCACGAACGCCAGCGCGATTGCGGCGAGCAGCGGCAGAGCAAAAATTAAGGTCAACGTCGTCATCT
>JAFMIX010000241.1 GCA_017853785.1 Verrucomicrobiales bacterium | reverse complement strand
AGTTTTCCCTTGTGCCCCAGGCTAATCTGGTCGGCGCGCCGACCCGGCCGGTGCGCTCTCTCTTCCGTGACCACCGTGACTGGCTGTGGCTCGGGACGGAGCGGGGGCCGCTGCTTTGCCTCAAGCAAAATCGCGTGGTGAACCTCACCACCGAGGCCGGCCTCCCGGCGCAGCGGGTGTTGATGATGGCCGAGGATGATCAGGGGGCGGTGTTTGTGGTTTATCCAAGAAGCCAGGTGTTCCGTGTGGTGGGTGAAAAGGCGGAGAAAATTGCCCTGCCCGGTCAGTGGCAGGAAGCGGACCATATGTTGGTCGCGCGGGATCGGGAGGGAACGATCTGGTGCGCCGCCGGGCCCCACATTGGCCGCTGGCTAAATGACGGCTGGCAGCCCGTCGCTACTCTCGAGTCTCCCGTGTCAGCTCTCAACGCCGCCGGCGCAGCGGGTGTGTGCGTTGCTTCCGGGAAGGGCATTTTCCGGGTGGCTGTTGACGCTTCCGTCACCGAACTGGGGCAGTTGCAGGTAAAATCAGGCGCGATGGCAATCCTTGAAGACCGATCGGGGGTCGTCTGGGTTGGGACGTTCGCGGATGGATTGCTCCGGGGCAGCGGCGGAAAGTTTGAGCGCGTGGCCACCTCGGACCCCGAGATAACGTGTCTGTTCGAGGATGTGGAGGGAAACCTCTGGGCAGGGACCGCTGGCGGTGGCCTGAACTTGATGCGGCCCCGCATGGTGACATTGGTTGACAGGAGTGAAGGGCTTCCCTTTGGGTCGGTTATTTCGGTGACGGAGGACACCCAGGGCTGGGTTTGGGCTGCGGCTCTGGATGGCCGGCTGGCGCGCGCGCGCGCGGGTCATTGGGAATTATTGAAAGAGGGAACCGACTGGCCGGGCGGTCGCGCGACCTGCGTGGTGGCCGATCCAAAAGGCGGCGTGTGGGTTGGCACCAGCAATCGGGGATTGAAGCATTTTCGGGATGGGGTTTGGCGCGGCTGGTCACAGCGGGATGGCCTGGCAGGCAATGGTATTCGTGCTTTGTTTGCCGGGTCGAATGGCGACCTTTGGATTGGATTGCTCTATGTCAACCAGCTTCGGCGACTGCGGGATGGTCAGGTGCAATCGATCACCAACACCACCCCGCATCTCGGCGCAATCCGCGCCGTGGCAGAAACCCGGGACGGCACGATTTGGATCGGCACGGCGGAAGGTGAAGTCCAGAGAGTTCAAGATATGACACTGGTTCATGAGCCAGCCATACGCGAGTCTGGCCCCCGGTCGGTTCGGTCTTTGCTGGCGACACCCGATGGCAGTTTATGGATCGGTTATGCTGGCGATGGCTTGGGATGGCTGAAGGACGGACGCTTTCGGCGGCTGACCACCGAGGCCGGGCTGCCGGATGATTTCATCTCGCAGCTGCTTGACGATGGCCGGGGAAACCTGTGGATCGCGGGCAATCGCGGGCTGGCCCGGATCAGGTTTGCGGAATTGGATTCAGCGATGGCGGGAGGTTCGGGGCGCGTCAGCGCACGGAGGTTCGGCAGTGCCGATGGAGTAACGGGCGTGCAGCCGAATCGCGACTATTGGCCGTCCGCCTGGCGGGGTGGCGACGGGGTGCTTTGGTTCACGCTACGCAACGGCCTGCTGCGCGCCCAGCCTGAGGCCATCATCCCGAATTCGGTTGCCCCGGCCGTTCAGTTGGAAAGGGTCATCGTGGACGATCAACTGGTCGCCGTCCACCACGCCGGCTCCCCGTTGCAAATTCAATCGAGCAGCAACTTGATGAAACTGCAACATGAGGGCTCGCAATTGCGCCTCGGCCCGCGCCATCGCAAACTGGAAATCCATTTTGCTGCCTTGAGTTTCGCGTCGCCCGAGAATGTGCAGTTCCGCTATCAGCTCAGTGGTTTCGACGCCGACTGGGTGGAGGCGGGCAACCGCCGCAGTGCAACTTATCCGCACTTGCCGGCGGGGGACTATGAATTCCGCGTCTTTGCCTGCAACCATAGCGGGGTGTGGAGCACCAACCAAACGGTGCTGGCGCTCACCGCGACGCCATTTTTTCATGAAACTGTATGGTTCAAGCTCGGCGTTGGATTGGTCACCGTGTTGTTCGCTGGCGGCCTCACTTATGCCTTCTCCCGTGCGCGCTATCGCCGCCGGCTGCGCCAGCTGGAGGCGCGGCGCGCGCTGGAACAGGAACGCACGCGCATCGCCCGCGACATCCATGACGAATTGGGATCGAGCCTGACCCGGATTGTCATGTTAAGCCAGCCCGATGAAGCCGACGTTGCCGCTGCCCGCCCGGAGATGAAGCGCATTTATGAAACTGCGCGCAACCTCACGCGCACGATGGACGAGGTGGTCTGGGCCGTGAATCCAAGACAGGATTCCCTGGAAGGATTGACCGCTTACCTCACCGCATTTGCGCAGGAGTTCACGTCCGCTGCGAATGTCGCCTGCCGGCTGGACCTGCCGGAACGCCTGCCGGTGGTGGCGCTCTCGGCCGAGGTCCGGCACAACCTGTTTCTTGCGGCCAAGGAAGCGATGCACAATGCCGTGCGCCATGGCCGGGCGCAGGTCATCACCATCGCCTTGAGCATTCAGCCTCATGCTTTCATCCTCACCATCAGCGACGATGGCATCGGGTTTCAGGTCGGGACCCCGGCCAGCCCCCGCCACGGACACGGCTTGGAGAACATGCGCGCCCGGCTGGCGGGCATCGGCGGGGAATGCGATATTACGACCCGGCCGCAGGCGGGCACCACAATCCGGTTCACCGTGCCATTGGACCGCGCGGGGGTCTCGGGCTTGTAGTGAGAATTAGTCACTATGCCGATAGAGCAAAAACAGAGAAAGTCAGGCATGCCCCTCATACGCGTTGGCATGCTCGAGGATGATCCCGAAATCCGCGCCATCCTGGCGGAGTGGCTGCGGGCGGCGGATGACATCAAGTTGTTGTGGAAGGAGCCCATTGGTGAGGCGGCGTTGAAATCGCTCGCTCAGACGCCCGTGGATGTGATGCTGGTGGATATCAACCTGCCCGTGATGAACGGCATTGAGTTCGTGCGCCAGGCCAAGGAGATTGCGCCCGACACGCAGTTCACCATGCTCACGGTGTATGACGACACCGACCACATTTTCACCGCGCTGACGGCGGGGGCGACGGGCTACATGCTCAAGCGCACGCCCCGCAAGGAATTGCTGGCGGCCATCCGGGATGTGCATGCCGGGGCTTCGCCCATGAGCGGTCACATTGCGCGCAAAGTAGTGGAACAATTCCGCGGGGCGCTGCCGCCGCCCGGGCCATCCGGGTTGGAGGAGCTTTCCCCGCGCGAAAACGAGGTGCTCGCCCTTCTTGCGCAAGGTTTGCTCTACAAGGAGATCTCCTCACGCATGGGAATCAGCGTGTTCACCGTCAACAACTTCATCCGCCGAATCTACGAAAAGTTGCACGTCAATTCCCGCGCCCAGGCTGTGGCCAAGTTTAGCCATTCTGCCAGCTTTGCGCCAACTGGCCGCCCTCCTGCCGCTGTCCTGTAGCTGGAGTTCCTGTTTTGTAGCGGGTCTTTCCTGGTTGAGCGGGCATTTGCGGGTTTCCGCTAACAGCAATGAATAGAGGTTGCCATGGCGGTGATTCCCGCGCCATTCGGATTCTTTTAGGTGCTGCGGGAACTTGTCCGGGCGCACTCCGCGTAGCTTGGTGTAAACGGCGGCTGAAAAGTGCGGCGGGTGGCGCCGAAGGCGCGGACGATCACGCAACGGAAG
>JAFMIX010000240.1 GCA_017853785.1 Verrucomicrobiales bacterium | reverse complement strand
CCAAGTCGCTTTCGACCCGCAGCAAGTCTCCTTCGAGCAGCTCGTGGACGTCTTTTGGGACGCGCATGACCCCACCACCTTGAACGCCCAAGGCCCGGACCACGGCACGCAATATCGCTCCATCATCCTTTACGCCAGCGAAGCCCAGAAAACCGCCGCCGAAGCCTCCAAGAAAAAGGCCGCCGCAAAATTCTCCCGCCCCATCGTCACCGAAATCGTGCCGCTCACGAAATTTTATCCGGCGGAAGCCTATCACCAGAATTATTTCCGCGACAACGGCAACGCCCCCTACTGCGCCGCCGTCATCCGCCCCAAACTGGAAAAATTCAAGGCCAAGGTGAAAACTCCGTGACCGCACCCGCTCATTCCCCGCATCATCACTGACATGACCCGCATCATTTCGTCCGCCGCCCGCTTCGCCCTCGGCGGCTTGGGAATTTTTCTCGCGCTGGCCAATTCACTCCTCGCGCAGAACGCCGCCACACACGCGCCGCTGCCGAATCCCCGCCGCCCCAGCATCATCCTCATCGTCGCAGACGGCCTCGGCTATGGCGACCTCGGCTGCTACGGCCAGTCGCGCGTCAAAACGCCCAACCTCGACCGCATGGCAGCCGAGGGCGTGCGCTTCACCAGTTACTACGCCGGCAGTCCCACCACCGCGACCGCCCAAGCCGCGCTCCTGCTCGGACGCGACTCCGGCCACCTCGGCATTCAGGACGACTCCGCCCCCACATTGCCGCTCGGCGCGCCGACCATTGCCGAAGTCCTCAAGGAAGCCGGTTACCACACCGGTTGCATTGGCATCTGGGGACTGGGCGGCGAAGGCTCCGTGAACGTCCCGCCCAAACGCGGCTTCACCGAATGGGTCGGCCTGCTCACCGCCGCCGAGGCGCAGACCGATTTCCCCGAATACCTCTGGCGCTTTGACCCGCCCGGCGAAGGCAAGCCCGGTTACGACGGCAAATTGGAATTCCCCACGAACGCCCGCGGCGCCAAGAGCAAGTCCGCCAGCGACCTCTTCACGAAAGCCGCCGCGAACTTCATCCAGATCAACAAGCCCACCAGCTTCAACCGCTATCGCCCCTTCTTCCTCCAGCTCAACTACGCCCTGCCCCGCGTGACCAACCTCGACTCCGCCGAGCCCTACGAACTCGCACCCTGGCCGCGCGCGGAAAAATTCAAAGCCGCCGCCATCACCCGCTTCGACGCCCACCTCGGCAAGATCCTCGACGCGATCAAGGCCGCCAAACAGGAGAGCAACACCCTCGTCTTCGTCACCAGCACCACCGGCCCGAGCGCCGCCGCCGGCGCGGACCCGAAATATCACCGGAGCTACGCCCCCTTCAGCGCCGGGAACTTGCGCGAGGGCGAAATCCGCGTGCCGCTGCTCGTCTGGGGCCCGCCCAAGGTGAAAGCCGGCGAGGAAAATTATCAGCCATGCGCCGCGTGGGATATTTTGCCGACGTTCGCCGAAATCGCCCGCGCCGTGACACCGGAGCGCGCGGATGGCCTTTCCTTCTGGCAACCGCTGCAAGGCCGTCCCCAACTGCGCCGCCATGAATATCTGTATTGGCAAAGCCCCGGCACGAATGGCCTCATGGAAGCCGTGCGCCTCGGCGATTGGAAAGCCGTCCGCGCCAAGCCCGGTGCGCCGCTGGAACTCTACAGCCTCACCGCCGACCGCGCCGAAGCCACCGACTTCGCCGCCAAGAACCCCGAAGTCATCGCCCAAATCGAAGCCCACCTGAAAAGCCGCCGCCAGCCGTAACAAACCCACGCAGCGCTGCGTCTGGGGTGAAGAACGCAGTTTCCGATCATCATGAAAAACCTAACGTTCCTACTCACCACATGGCTCGCTGCCGCGCTGAATGTTTCCGCCGCGCCCGAAATTTCCGGCGCGGAGCAGTTCACCTACAAAACCATCGGCGACACGCAATTGAGCCTGTTCGTCTTCAAGCCCGAGGGCCACAAGGCCACGGACAAACGCCCGGCCATCGTGTTTTACCACGGTGGCGGCTGGCGCGGGGGCAATCCCGCCGCGCTCATGCCGCAAAGCCGTTACCTCGCCGCGCGCGGGATGGTCGCCATCTCCGTGCAATACCGCCTCGCCCCCGCCGTGAAGGTGGATGGTTGCGTGCGGGATGCCGTCTCCGCGTTCCGCTGGGTGCGCGCCCACGCGGCCGAACTCGGCATCGACCCAGACCGCATCGCGGCGGGCGGCGGTTCCGCCGGCGGCCACCTCGCCGCGGCGGTCGCCACGCTCGAAGGTTTTGACGAGCCGGACGCGAACCTGAAAATCAGCGCCCGTCCGAACGCGCTCGTGCTCTTCAATCCCGCCGTGATTCTCGCGCCTGTGAACGGCACCGACCTCCAGCCGGAAAAACCTTCGCCGTCCGAACCCGCCATCGCCCAACGCTTCGGGGTCGCGCCGGAAAAGGTTTCGCCGTATCACAACATCAAGTCCAACCTGCCGCCCACGCTCATCATGCACGGCACGGCGGACATGACGGTGCCGTTCCGCACGGTGGAGGCGTTCACGGCGGCGATGAAAAAGGCGGGCAATCGTTGCGAGCTGATGCCTTACAAGGACCAGCCGCATTCGTTCTTCAATCTCGGCAAGAGCCGGGAGAACTTCATCGGCACAATGGAGGACACGGATAAATTCCTCGCCTCGCTCGGCTGGCTGAAAGGCCCGCCGACGGTGGCGGAACTGGTGGAAAAGCTGCGCTGATGCGTTTGCGCCGGGTGTCAGCCTTTCTTGCGGAAGACGACGGAGGGGTTTTCGAGGTTGAGTACGGAGAGGTCGAGCCCGGCGTCGGGGTTGCGGGCGCGGGCGACCTGCATCTGCGCCGCGACTTGCGTCCGCGCCTGCGCGGCGAAGAACTTCACCGCGCCGACGCTCAGGTGCGCCTGGAAGATGATCACGAGCAGGCAATGCTCGTCTACGTTGGTGATTAGCAGGCTGAACTTCTCGCCTTGCTGGTAGACACTGTCGAAATTTTTCTCCTGGACGAGGTTGGCGATGCATTGGTTCGCCAGATACGCGCCGGAGGAGAGCGCGGCGATGGTGGTGGGGTCAAACTGCGCGGTCTCGCCGTGTTGCGCGAGCAGAAAGCCGCCCTTGTCAATCAGCAACGCAGCGGTGGCGTCGCTCTGGCCCCGGAGTTCCCGCAGCAGCCGCTGGAGCTGCGCAACGTCCTCTTCGATGAGCTGGGGCAGCGTGAGCATGGCAAAATTATACCGGGCCTTGATTGACGTATTTGTGGAGGAGCATCCGCGTGATCATGTTGAGCGTCTCGAAGACCCCCTCGCACTTGTGCGCGCTGGAAGTGAAGGACGGCACCTGCACCTCGCGGTTGTTCAGCAGGAACTCCATGTATTCCACGGGCGCGACTTCGGGGAGATCGCGCTTGTTGTATTGCAGGACGTAGGGGATGTCGGTGAGGTTGAGCTTGAGCGAGCGGAGGTTTTCTTCGAGGTTGGCGAAACTCTCCACATTCTCAGCCATCTTGCCGTATTGCGAATCCGCCACGAACACGATGCCATCCACGCCGCGCAGCACGAGCTGGCGGGTGGTGTTGTAGATGACCTGCCCGGGCACGGTGTAGAGCTGGAACTTGGTCTTGAAGCCCTTGATGGCCATCGACTCGATGGGCAGGAAGTCGAAGAACAACGTCCGGTCGGAACTGGTCGCGAGCGAAACGAGTTCGCCTTTGTTGCCCAGCGCGGTCTGGACGTGGTCGTGGACCTGCATGAGATTGGTCGTCTTGCCGCCCATGGCGG
>JAFMIX010000239.1 GCA_017853785.1 Verrucomicrobiales bacterium | reverse complement strand
CACCGAGGCCGACATCCAGCCCGACCTCGACCGTCGCCGCCCCGGCCAATCCAAGATCGTCACCCCGCGGAAGGAATCCGACACCGTCCAGATTCTCTCCGGCACTTTCGGCGGCAAAACCCTCGGTACGCCCATTTCGATGTGGGTGAAAAACGAGGACCAGCGGTCCGAAGCCTACAACGAGATGGCAGAAAAATTTCGCCCCTCGCACGCCGACTACACCTACCAGGCCAAGTTCGGCATCCGCGCCTGGCCCGGTGGCGGTCGCACCAGCGCCCGCGAAACCATCGGCCGCGTCGCGGCGGGCGCCATCGCCAAGAAAATCCTGCGCGAACAATTCGGCGTGGAAGTTCTCGCCTACGTCAGCCAAATCCAGCGCCTCATCGGCAAGGTGGACGCCGCCAAAGTCCGCCTCAAAGACATCGAGGCGAACATCGTCCGTTGCCCCGATCCGGCGGCGGCGAAGAAGATGATCGCCCTCATCGAACGCACCCGCGCCGCCGGTGACAGCGTAGGCGGAATCATCGAAGGCGTGGCTCGCGGCGTTCCGCCTGGTTGGGGCGAACCTGTGTTCGACCGCCTCGAAGCTGATCTCGCCAAAGCCATGTTGAGCCTGCCCGCGACGAAGGGATTCGAAATCGGCTCCGGTTTTGCGGGGGCATTGCTCACCGGCTTGCAGCACAACGACGCCTTCCGGATGCGCGGCGGGAAAGTCCACACCGTGACCAACCGCAGCGGTGGAGTCCAGGGTGGCATCAGCAATGGTGAACCCATCTGCTTCCGCGTCGCTTTCAAGCCCACCGCCACCGTCATGCATCCGCAGGACACCGTGAGCGTGGATTTCAAGAACACCACGCTGAAGGGCCGGGGGCGTCACGATGCCTGTGTGCTGCCCCGCGCCGTGCCCATCGTGGAGGCCATGACCGCGCTCGTGCTGGCGGATCACGCGTTGCGTCATCGTGCGCAGTGTGGGTGAGGTGGTGGGGCAGGCCTCTGACCTGCCTGTCTCAGTAGTTGACGCAAAGATGTCTGCATTGAACGCAAACTGAATCTGACTTTCCGCCTAAACTAAGCTTGGAAGCACCGACTGGCAGGCTGGAAGCCTGCCCCACTAAAATCAATTCACGAAAATCGCCTCGTTGCTTTGCAGCAGCGCATGGGCGTATTTCGCCCAAGTCTCCAAGGGGCGGCGTTCACTTTCCGGGATGCCGGTGAACTGCGCCGCCTTGCCGCCTTTGAACATTTCCTTGAATTGCTCCCGCCGGTTATCGGCGAACTTTCCCTTGTCGAAACCGGTCTTCGGCAATGATTCCGGCGGCGGGGAGGCCGTGATGTAAGCTTGGCCGATCCGCAATTCCGTCACGGTCGGCTCGCGCTGGTAGATGCGGTTGTAGAGGCTGCGAATGCGATCCTCGTCGGTGGCCAGCTTGGCGAACTCGGCGGGCTCGATGAGGTTGCGCGCCTGCTCGATGACGAGCGGGCTGTTCATCAGGAAGAGCGATTGTTGCGGGACGATGGTTTCGTATCGGCGGCCCGTTTCGGCGCCGGGGTTGGCAAAATCAAACTGGGTGAAGACTTCGGGTAGATTCTGCCGGTCCACCTTGCCGTAAATCGTCCGGCGGGTGGAGTAGGGGATTGATCCCAGATTCACAGGGCGGCCGCCCATGGTGCGGTCCAAGCTGCCGCCGATGGCGAGGATGGAGTCGCGGACGGTCTCGAGTTCGAGGCGGCGGATGTTGGCACGCCACAAAAAGCGATTGAAGGGATCTTTCGCGGCGAACTTAGGATTGGTGGCACTGCTTTCCTGATACACGTTGGAAAGCAGGATGAGTTTGTGCAGTTTCTTGAGCGACCAGCCTTCGTTCATGAAGCGGAGCGCGAGGTAATCGAGCAACTCGGGATGGCTCGGCGGTTCGGACTGCGTGCCGAGATCGTCCGGAGTGGAGACGAACCCCTCGCCGAAATGGTGCAGCCAGATGCGGTTGACGATAACGCGGGCGGTGAGGGGGTTGGCGGGGCTGGCGATGGCCCGGGCGAGTTCCAGTCGCCCGCTGCCGTTGGTATAGATGGGGCGCTTCGGTCCGGAAAGCATTTCCAGAAAGCGCCGCGGCACGATCGGTCCGCGGTTTTCAGCTTCGCCGCGTAGGAAAACCGGCGAGTCCATGCCCTTGACCGTGTCGGTCAGCACCATGGCACGGGCGGGTACGCCGGGCGCGGTGGTCTCGAGCTGGCCCATCTTTTGCACGAGTTGAACAGTGTGGCGTTGGGTTTCCTTGCGCTCTTCGGGCGTCATATCCCGGAAATTCTTTGCGCGCAACTGGGCCAGCTCCGTTGCCATGGCCTTGAATTCCCTGTCGAACTTCACATAGTCGTCCGACATCTTTATGGGTGCAAGCAGCGGCAATTCCTTCGGCTCGATCGAGCTGTTGAAGATGCCACGCAGGGAATAATAATCCGCCGTCGGGATCGGGTCGAACTTGTGGTCGTGGCAGCGGGCGCAGCTCACGGTCAGGCCGAGAAAGCCTTTGGTCACGACATCAATGCGGTCATTGATGATGTCATTGTTCATGCCGCCGAAGTGGTCGCCCACCGTCAGGAAGCCGAGCGCCGCGAGATTGCTGCGGTTGTTCAGATTCAATTTGTCCGCCGCGATTTGCTCGACAATGAATTGGTTGAAGGGCTTGTCCTCGTTGAAGGCACGGATGACGTAGTCGCGGTAGGTGTAGGCGTAGGGGTTCTGCGGACTCTCGCGCTGGATGCGCACTTCGCCCTTCGTGTCCGAGTAGCGGGCCACGTCCAGCCAATGCCGTCCCCAGCGTTCGCCGTAAGCGGGCGAGGCGAGCAGGCGGTCAACGACTTTCTCGAAGGCCGTTGGTGAATCGTCCAACACGAAATCATCCACCTCGGCCTGCGTGGGCGGCAGGCCGGTGAGGTCGAAGCTCGCGCGGCGGAGCAGGGTGCGCTTGTCGGCGGCGAAGTTCGGTTGCATTCCGTTCGCCTCCAGCTTGGCGAGGATGAAGTTGTCAATGGGCGTGGCGCACCAGCTGGCTAGTTTCACGGCGGGGACGGGTTGCGGCTTGAGCGGCTGAAATGCCCAGTGGTTGGTGCCGGACATGTTTGGGCGTGAGCCGCCGGGCGCGGATTTTTCGGAGCGCGGGTCGAGGGCGCCGCGCCTGACCCATTCCTCGAGCAGTGCGATTTCGGCAGCGGCAAGTTTCTGATTCTTGGGCGGCATCTGCAGGTTGGGGTCGGTATAGCGCACTGCCCTGATGAGCAGACTTTTGTCCGGTTGGCCGGGGACGACGGCGGGGCCGGTTTCGCCGCCCTTCAACATCGGCTCGCGAAATTCCACGGAGAGGCCGCCCTTGAGTTTGGGGGAGTTGGCACTGTGACACTTGTAGCACTTATCCGCTAGGAGCGGCCGGATTTTGGCCTCAAAGAATTCCGTGTCCGCCTTGCTGATGGGTGCTTCGGCGGCACCGGCGACCATAGGTAGGACGCAGAGTGCAGAATGAAGGATGAATTTCATCGTGCGCTTCATAATTTTGCGTCCGCTTACGCGATGATTTCTTTGACCACGTTCCCGTAAACATCGGTCAGGCGGAAATCGCGGCCGTTGTAACGATAGGTCAGCTTGGTGTGGTCGAAGCCCAGCAGCGCAAGCATCGTGGCGTGCAGGTCGTGGACGTGGACTTTGTTCTCCACGGCCTTCGCGCCGAACTCGTCCGATTTGCCGTAAACCGTGCCGCCTTTCACGCCGCCGCCGGCTAGCCAGGAGCAGAAC
>JAFMIX010000238.1 GCA_017853785.1 Verrucomicrobiales bacterium | reverse complement strand
GGTCGGCATGGCGTTGGAAGATTACGTCAGCCTTTACTACGACCCGTTGAGCCCGACGATGAAGCATTACAGCTTCAAGCGGACGCGCAATTTCGCGGACAAGGCGGACGTCGATTTCGTCAACATCAGCCTCGACGCGATGAAGCAGGTCGCGATGAAGTCGGTCATGGCCAACGAGCCCGTGTGGTTCGCCGCTGATGTGGGCAAGGATCAGAGCAAAACCCGCGGCATCATGGCAGCCAATCTCTATAACTACGGCCCGCTCTTCGACGTGAATCTCAATCTGGACCGCGCCCAGCGCATCGTCTTCCGCGACGGCGGCGCAAACCACGCGATGGTCTTCATGGGCGTGGACATGGTGGACAACAAGCCTGTCAAATGGCTCGTGGAGAACAGTTGGGGCGCGGACAAGGGCGACAAGGGCACGTGGACGCTCTACAACGACTGGTTCGACGAGCACGTCTACATGGTGATCGTGAACAAGCGCCACGTGCCGGCGGAGATGCTGAAGGTCTTCACCGAGCCGGTCACGGTGCTGCCGCCGTGGTATCCGGGCGCGGCCGGCGCAAACTAAATCAACCGTCGCAATCGAAATGAAAAAAGAGCTATCCCCCAAACAACGCGGCGAACTGCTGGCAACACTGCAAGCGCGGTTTGAAAAGAACCTGACGCATCACCCCGGTCTGGCATGGGCCAAGGTGCAGGCGCGGCTGGAAGCGAAGCCGGAAAAATTGTGGTCGCTCGCGGAAATGGAGCGCACCGACGGCGAGCCGGATGTGGTCGGCCAAGACAAGAAATCCGGCGAGTTCATCTTCATGGATTGCGCGCCGGAAAGTCCGGCCGCGTCTTCATCGGCTGCAACGGCGCGCAGTCGCATTATGCGGCGCGGGGTTTTCGGGGTGTGGTGAGGGTGTGAAGTGGGCGGCAGGACTCTTCTATGAAAACACTTTCCGCTTCCGATTCCCGGCTTCGCCTTGGGCTGTGCTGCCAGTTCGCAGCTGAGCCGATCAAATTCCGCACTACCACGGTAACGGCGATGCTCCGCCTTTCGAAGCGCGACCGATTGACCCGGCTCGCGGAGTTGTGTCGCGTGAATAGCGAGGCGCTAATGGCTTCGCTGCAATTCTGCGCGGGTCATGGCATCGGCGCGTTCCGCATCAACAGCCAGATTCTACCGGTGAAGACACACGCAGAGGCCGGTTACGAGATGAGCGACTTGCCGGACGGCGCGGAGATCATCAAACACTTCGAAGCGTGCGGCCGATTCGCGGGTGAGAACAACCTGCGGCTTTCGTTTCACCCGGACCAATTTGTGGTTCTCAATTCGCCGAATCCAAAAACGCTCGCCCATTCGCTGGCGGAGTTGAACTACCAGGCCGAGGTCGCCGAATGGGTCGGTGCGGACACGCTGAACATTCACGGCGGTGGCGCGTACGGCGACAAAGTCAGCGCGTTGCGGGACTTGCGCAAAAACATTGAACACTTGCCCAGTCCAGTGCGCACACGGCTCACGCTGGAGAACGATGACAAAGTTTACACGCCGGCTGATTTATTGCCGGTGTGCACCGATACCGGCGTGCCGCTGGTTTACGACGCGCACCACCATCGCTGCCTGCCCGATGGTTTGAGCATTGCGGAAGCCACAGAACGCGCGCGGGCGACGTGGGAGACCGAGCCGCTGTTTCACATCTCCAGCCCGCTGGAAGGCTGGAATGGCCCGAAGCCGGAGCGGCATCACGACTACATCAACGCCGCCGACTTTCCGCCGGAGTGGCTGGGCTGGCCGCTCACGGTGGAGGTCGAAGCCAAAGCCAAGGAGCTGGCGATCCGGCAGCTGCAGCAGGACATGAATCCACCCGGACGCAACCAAACCTCCGCCACCGGAATCGCGCAGCGGAAAAATCCCCGGGCGTAGGTTTTACCGCAAGCAGCCGCTGCCGCACGTCCCGCTGGCATTTTTATTTCACCGCGCTATGCTGCCGCCATGAAATCATTTTCCGCCATCTTCCTGACGTTGGCCGGCGCGTTTGGACTGCACGCGGCCATCCAATCCCAGCTCATCGAATACAAACAAGGCGACACCACAATCGCCGGCGTGCTCGTCTACGATGATGCGGTGAAAAAGCCGCGCCCCGGCGTGCTGGTCGCGCATCAATGGCTCGGCCTCACGGATTACGAGCGCGGTCGCGCCCGCCAACTCGCCGAGCTAAAAAAATCCGCGCTCGTGGACGCGAAGCGCGCGGCGGCCATCGGATATTGTTTCGGCGACACGGCGGTGCTGGAACTGGCCCGGAGCGGAGCGGAGTTGAACGGCGTGGTGAGCCTCCATGGCGGGTTGGATTCGCCCGCGCCGGCGGACGGGAAGAACATCAAGTGCGCCGTGCTCGCGTGCCACGGTGCGGATGATCCCTTTGTGAAGCCGGAAGACCTCGCCGCGTTCGAAGCCGAGTTGCGCGACGCCAAGGTGGACTGGCAGCTCATCAAATACGGCGGTGCAGTGCACAGTTTCACGCAGCTGATGGCGGCCAACGACAATTCCAAGGGCGCGGCCTACAACCAGCGGGCGGACGAACGTTCGTGGGCGGATATGAAACAGTTTTTCGGTCAAATTTTAAAATAATCAGCCAAGGCTGCGCTGCCGTGCGGCCCATGTTTTTGGACGAGTCGCAGCTCGTCCCGACCCCTATCGTCTATGCGCATCACCGGCGGCCACGCGGGCGGAAGAATACTAAAAGTTCCCAAAGGACTCGATGTGCGGCCCACGCCGGACAAGGTCAAGCAAGCCGTCTTCAACTCGCTCGGCGCGCGCGTCAGCGGGGCGCGGGTGCTGGAGCTCTTCGCCGGTAGCGGCGCGTTAAGCTTGGAGTGTCTGAGCCGCGGGGCCGTGAGCGTGTTGTGCGTGGAGCTGTCCTCGCGCCACGCGGAATTCATCCGGCGCAACGCAGCCAACCCGGAGTTCCCCGCCGGCGCGCTGCAAGTCCGCGTGCAGGATGCCTTCACCGCGCTGCATCAACTGGCGGAAGCCGGCGCGCAGTTTGACCTGATCCTCGCCGACCCGCCCTACGGCCAGAAAAACGTCGGGCGGCGCTCGGAATCACTGGCACAACAGACGTTGGACGACCTCAACCTCCCCAAGCTGCTCGCACCCGAGGGACTCCTGGTGCTCGGCCATACGAAGCGCGACACGCTGGAACTGCCCGCACACTTCACCGAGAAGAAGCTCATGCGGCACGGCGACACGGTGATGCGCTTTCTGCATCGGGGCGCGTACCCACCCCTTGATCCGCAAGGCGACGATTAAGCTTACGAACCTCGCTCCCGAGGATTCCGAGTTTGCATTTGAACGGTTCGCCCGTAACTTGTGTCCGTTTCAACGTGCGACAATTCATCACCATCGCGTTCAATGCCTTCATGGAACTGGTGCGCCAGCCCGTGTTCCTGCTGCTCATGACCAGCGCGGCAACGTTCGAGATCTTTCTCGCCGTGCCTTATTATTTCGCGTTCGGCGATGAGCCCAAGCTCGTGAAAAACTCCGTCCTCGCGGTGATGCTGCTCTCGGGCCTGTTCGGCGCGGTCTTGAGCGCCTCCGCCTCGCTCGCGCGGGAAATCCGCTCCGGCACGGCGTTGGCGGTGCTGTCCAAACCCGTCGGGCGCACGCAGTTTCTGCTCGCCAAATACGTCGGCCTGGCCGCCGCGCTCACGGTGATGCTCTACGTCAACCTCGTCGCCGCGCTCATCGCCAGCCGCATGGCCTTCGATGCCTACGGCCAGGCGGACACCGCGTCCATCGGCATTTTCGGCG
>JAFMIX010000002.1 GCA_017853785.1 Verrucomicrobiales bacterium | reverse complement strand
CGACCTTTTCTTCGGCGAGCTTCACCAGGAGCTTGGTGACGTCGGCTGTGGTGCTGCGCGGCGTGGCTTTGTCCTTCAAACTTTGCACGTCCATCGTGGCGTAGAAGGCCGGCAGATCAATCACGCCCAACCGCAGCGGGCCGCCCTTGCCGTTGGGCAATTCGCCCACTTTGGCCTTGGCCGCCGAATCCTCAATCTTGATCTCCTCGCGGATGATGGACACGACTTTGCGGAGCGACAGGTCGGTGGCATCCGCCGGGATGACCGTCAGCCGGACTTCCGAACCTTTTGGCCCCCGGATTTGCTGAACGACCTTGATCAACGGCAGGTCCACGACATCCATTGGTTCATTTGTGCCCTGCGCGACCGCCACGATGCGGTCGTTTACCTTCAACTGGCCGCCCTTGAGCGCCGGGCCGGGCTTCAGCTCCGCGATCTTGCAATAACCGTCCTCCTCGGACCGGAGCACCGCACCGATACCAAACAGCGAGAGGTTCATGCTCAGGGAAAACTCTTCAAACTGCGCCTTGCCGAAATAATCCGAGTGCGGGTCATAAACGTGCGCCAACGTGGTCAAATAATACTGGAACACGTCATCACTATCCCAATCCTTGAAGATCTTCAGGATACGGTCGTAGCGCCGACTGATCGTCTGCACGATGTTGCTATGAATCTGCGCGGGCGGCTTCACCGGCGTAGCCTTGGCGGTCGCGTTGGTTTTGCCGACCGGATTGATGGCGCCCAACCGTTCTTGCAAATATTCAAACCGCACCCGTTCACGCCACAGTTTCTCGGCGATGGCCAAATCAGCCGGGTAAGGCAGGTTGCGCCGGTTGACCGTCACGCGCTCGTCCGCCGTGAACTCAAATTTTTCGGTGCGCAACAACTGCTCCGCGTAAGCCGTGCGCTGGGCCAGCCGCTCCCGAAACCGCTGGAAAATCTCATACGCCGGACGGGTGTCGCCATATCGCAGCGTCAGGTCATCCAATGTAGTGCGGTAGCGCGCGAACTCCGCTTCGTCGCTTTGCAGAAAATGGATGCGCTGCGGGTCCAGATCATTCATGAACCGCACCAGAAAATTGCTCGAAACCACGTCGTTGAAAACCTGATGGCGATACTGGAACTGTTGCAACGCCCGCGCCGTGAACCGCGCGATCGGCGGGTCATCCGGGCCGGGCACCAAAAGCGCAAACCCGTTCGTTCGGGCGGGCTCGGCGGCGACCTTGGCGACCTCCGCATGCGTCACCGGGGCGAACGGTCCGGCGAGCAGCAGGAAAACGATGATGAATGGCATGATGACGATTGATTCGTGCGCCTTTAACGGCACAGCTTTGACCAAAGGTATCAAGGAATGTTCACGACGAAAGCAGATTTGTCCGCCCGGCACATTATTCCATTGCCAGTTCGCACCGGTTGCGGAAATATCCTCCGCATGAAAATTCAATTTCTCCTCGCCCTCCTCGTGGCCGGTCTCGCCCTGCCCGCCAGCGCTGCCGATAAGTCCCCGGCCCCTGCCGCCGCCGAATCCAAGGATGCCACCGAGAAAAACGGCTACGCCCTCGGCCTCAACATCGGCAGCAACCTGCGCCGCCAAGGCCTCTCCCCGGAGCTCTTGAATGCGGAGAGTTTCGCCCGCGGCTTCAAAGACGCCCTCACTGGCAGCGCGCCGCAAATCACCGAGCCGGAACTCAACGCCACCTTGCAGGTCCTCCAACAAGCCGTCATGGAGAAACGCAAGAACGCCGCCGCAGAAAACAAAGCGGCCGGGGAAAAATTCCTTGCCCAAAACAAAGCCAAGCCCGGCGTCATCACCCTTCCCAGCGGCCTGCAATACGAAGTCCTCAATCCCGGCGCCGGCGAACCCCCCAAGCCGGACCACACCGTTACCGTCAACTACCGCGGCACCCTTATCGACGACACCGAATTCGACAGTTCCTACAGACGCGGTCAGCCCGCCACCTTCCGCGTCACCGGCGTCATCCGCGGTTGGACCGAGGCACTGCAACTCATGTCCCCCGGCGCGAAATGGCGGCTCTTCATCCCCGCCCCCCTCGCCTACGGCGAACGCGGCAACGCCAACATCCCCCCGGACTCCACCCTCATCTTTGAAGTCGAACTCCTCGGCAGCACCGCCCCGCCCCCCGTCGCCGCGCCCCAGCCCATCACCAGCGATATCATCCGCGTGCCCAGCGCCGAGGAGATGAAGAAAGGCGCCAAGATCGAAACCATCAAAGCCGACGACGTCAAAGCCCTGACCGAAAAAGCCGCGAACAAATAGCCATGCAAAAACCTTCGCTGGCTTTCCTCCAGAAACTCGTCAACACCCCCAGCCCCACCGGCCACGAAGCCCGCGGCCAACGCGTCTGGCTCGACTACGTCACGCAATTCGCCGACGAAACCTTCTCCGACGCCTACGGCAACTGCGTCGCCGTCCTTAACAAAGGCGGTTCGCCCCGCCTCATGCTTGCCGCCCACGCCGATGAAATCGCCATGGCCGTCAACTACATCGACGCCGATGGCTTCCTCTACGTCCGCCGCATGGGCGGCATCGACGCCGCCATCACCAAGGCACAACGCATCACCATCCACACCCGCGCCGGCGCCGTGCGCGGCGTCGTCGGCAACGTCGCCCCCCACCTCATGAAATCAGACGGCGACCCCAAGCCGCCGAAAATCCACGACCTCTTCATCGACATCGGCGTGAGCAGCCGCAAAGCCGCTGAAAAAATCGTCCGCATCGGCGACCCCATCACCCTCGTGGACGAATTTGAACTCCTCCGCGACGACCTCGCCATCGCCCGCGCCTTCGACAACCGCATCGGCACCTTCGCCGTGGCCGAGGCGCTGCGACTGCTCGGGGAATCGAAATCCAAATTCGCGCCCGAAATCTGCGCCGTCTCGAATGTGCAGGAAGAAGTCGGCTTGCTTGGCGCGCGGCAGATTGCCTACTCGCTCAAGCCGGACATCGCGCTCGTCGTGGACGTGACCCACGCCACCGATTATCCCACCGTCAGCAAGGCGCAGCACGGCGATGTGAAGGTCGGCGGCGGCCCCGCCCTCACCCATGGCGGCTGCAACCATCCCGAAGTCGTGAAGCGGCTGGAAGAAGTCGCGGCGAAGAAGAAAATTCCGCTCCAGCACGAAGCCATGTCCGCCACCAGCGGCACGGACACCGACGTGATCTTTTGGACGCGCGGCGGCATCGCCAGCGCGCTCATCAGCCTGCCGAACCGCTACATGCACTCGCCGGTGGAACTGGTGAGCCTGAAAGACCTGGAGCAGATTCCGGAACTCATGGCCGCCTTCGCACTTTCCCTGAAGAAGGGCGAGCAGTTCAAGGTGAAGATCTGATTCTGCCGGAACGCGCCCGTTCTGGGTGAGATTATTATTGGCTTCCCTGCCACAGCGCGTATCGTGTGTGCCTAGTTTTTTTAACGCAGCTCAACTCTATAAAATTATGGCCCGAACCGAACGCTACAAGATCCACAACCGCGAAGCCGTGGCAGAGATGCCAGACTGGATGAAGGAAAAGAACTGCCCCCACAAAAAGAAATACATGGAGGGCAAACGCATCCAGCCCAAGAACCTCACCGGCAAGGAAAAACTCACCCACATCATCGACGAGACGTTCCTCGCCTACAATTCCGCCCGCCTCCGCGAGGTCTGCCATCTCTTCACCAACAAGATGCTTGATAAGGACGTCACCATCGGCATGAGCTTGTCCGGCGCGCTCACCCCGGCGGGCCTCGGCTGCTCCAGCATCATCCCGCTCATCAAGGCCGGCTTCGTGGACTGGATCGTCGCCACCGGCGCGAACCTCTACCACGATCTGCACTTCGCGCTGAATTATCCCGTCCACTCCGGCAGCTTCAAGTTCGACGACACCGACCTGCGCGACAACGACCTCGTCCGCATCTACGACGTCGTCATCCCCTACTCCGACGGCTTGATGGCCACCGACGAGATTCTCCGCGAAATCCTTGTCCAGCCCGAGTTCCAGAAGGAGATGGGCACGACCGAACTCCACTACAAGATCGGCAAATACGCCGCTGAATGGGAACGCAAGAACGGCCTCAAGGACGTCTCCGTCATGGCCGCCGCCTATCGCGCCGGCGTGCCGTGCTTCACCAGTTCGCCCGGCGACTCCACCATCGGCATGAACGTCGCCGGCGTGGAACTCCGCGGCAACAAGCTCCGCGTGAACCCGTCCATCGACGTCAATGAATCCACCGCCATCGTCCTCGCGGCCAAGCGCAGCGGCGGCAAGAGCGGCGTCGTCCTCTGGGGCGGCGGCAGTCCGAAGAACTTCACCCTCCAGACCGAACCCCAAATTCAGGAAGTCCTCCGCATCAAGGAAGTCGGCCAGGATTATTTCATCCAAGTCACCGATGCCCGGCCCGACACCGGCGGTCTCTCCGGCGCGACGCCCGGCGAAGCCGTCAGCTGGGGCAAGGTTGATCCCACCAAGCTGCCCGACGCCATCGTGTGCTACACCGACACCACCATCGCCATGCCGCTGGTCACGCACTACGCGCTGGCCAAGCACAAGCCGCGCAAGCTCAAGCGCCTCATCGACCAGATGCCCAAGATGATGAAGGCTCTGACCAAGGAATACTTCGCGCACAACAACGTGAAGATGCTCGACGGCAGCGAACCCAAGTTCTGATCCGCGCGGTAATCCTGTTTCAAAGGCCGGAGAGCGATCTCCGGCCTTTTTTGTTGCCGGGACGGGACGGGGCGATTCCCCCCGGCAAAAATTTTCCGTAACGTTCCGCAGGTTTTGCTTCTGAATAGGTCATGGAACCTGTAAAACCTTCCGCACCGATGCCCGAAGCCGAATATTGCTCGCACTGCGGCGCACCGCTCGCCGCCGGCCCGCTTGCCGGCCTATGCCCGGCCTGTCTGCTCCAGATGGGCGCGCACCCCGACACCGTCACGGATGCCAAACAGACGCCGTTCACCCCTCCACCCATCGCCGAACTCGCGCCGCTGTTTCCGCAGTTGGAAATCCTCGAACTCCTCGGCAAAGGCGGGATGGGCGCGGTTTACAAGGCGCGGCAAAAACAGCTCGATCGCATTGTCGCCCTGAAAATCCTCCCGCCCGGCATCGGCGGAGACTCCACATTCGCCGAACGTTTCACCCGCGAAGCCAAGGCCCTCGCCCGGCTCAACCACCCCGGCATCGTGACCTTGTATGAGTTCGGCAACGTCTCCACCACCGCCGCCGATCCGGCGACGCCTGCCGCGCCACTCTACTACTTCCTCATGGAATTTGTGGACGGCGTGAACCTGCTGCAATTACTCGCCACCCGCCGCCTTGCCCCGCGCGAGACGCTCGCCATCATCCCGCAGATTTGCGACGCCCTCCAGTTCGCCCACGACCAAGGCATCGTCCACCGGGACATCAAGCCGGAGAACATCCTCATGGACCGCCGTGGTCGTGTGAAGGTGGCGGATTTTGGCCTGGCGCGGATCATCAAGCCCGGCGAATCGGACGAATCAGGGGCAACCAATCCGGCAGCCGCACCCGCGCCGGACTTCACCACCGGCGTCATGGGCACGCCGCAATACATGTCGCCCGAGCAGATTCACGCACCCGGCGAAGTGGATCACCGGGCGGACATCTACGCGCTCGGCGTCGTGTTCTACCAGATACTCACCGGCGAACTCCCTGCCAAACCCATCGCGCCGCCCTCCGGCAAAGTGCAAATTGATGTGCGCCTCGATGCCGTGGTGTTGCGCGCTTTGGAAAAAAATCCCGAACTGCGCTACCAGCAGGCCGGCGAAATCAAGACCGTGGTGGAAACCATCGCAGCCACCGGCGGCACGGCGGCGGTTGCTGAAGGGGCTGCCGCGGATGACTCCGGCAAGAGAGGCTTCTTGGTTGCCTGCAGCGTCCTGGCGGGGCTCGCAGTGGTGGTGCTGCTGCTGACCGTGATGTTATCTTCCCCTGTTCGGGAGCGGCTCAAGGCGGCTTGGCGCAGTCTGCAACAAAAACAGACGCTTCCGGGCTTAGTGGCGCGGTGGTCGGCGGAGGGAAGTGCCAACGATTCTGTTGGTGGCAACGATGGCACATTGGTTGGTGGGGTGGATTTCACCCCGGGAAGGACAGGAAAGGCCTTCAATTTCAACGGAAAAGATTCCTACGTCACCGTGCCCAGTAGTCCGGCGGTTAAGATGACTGGGCCGTTCAGCATCGAGGGTTGGGTAAAATATACGAGAACCTCAGGCATTGGTGATGATAATGCATTGGTTTTGATTGCTAAAGGTGTGGATGCGTATAGGACGATTGATTGGGCATTAGGCATTAGTCGGACACAGAAGCTACGCTGTCATGCCCAATTGGGGATTAGTTGGTATATCTTGGATTGTGCGACCACGCTCAATTTTGGTGTCTGGCATCATGTGGCGATGGTTTATGACGGCTCTTATTTGCAGGGTTATGTGAACGGGGCATTGGATGGAAAGGGGAGAGTCATCGGAATTTTGAAGGCGACAGACGAACCTTTGAAATTAGGAGCCTATGCTGCCGGTGTGACTGCCGGACTATTTCCGGGGACTTTGGATGAGGTGTCCCTTTACAACCGCGCCCTTTCCGCCGAGGAAATCCAGGCTATTTACAAAGCTTCAAGCCCCGTTGACTCGACTCTACCAAAAGTGCCAGACAAGGTTGATTCTAAAAAATGATAATGCCAACCCGCCGCGCCAGCATTGCGGCGGCGGAAGTTTCGGCAGCTAACCCGGACCCTATGCTGTCTTGCTCTGGCGCCGCTCACGCCAGTTTTTCTATCGAAGAAAATCTCCGCTCCCGCGGATTTCGCCGAACTATCGACGAGGGCAAATCGTCGTCGGAAGCTTCGTGCAGGACATTTATCCCGGCAGGTTGGGGCAGCCACTGGGACGAGGTTCGATTAGAAGAGTCGCCTCGGTGACCAATGGAGATTACGAGCTTCTCGACGCCATGGTGGACTCCGGTCGCAACTATTCTGTGGGCATCCACTTGAAGGAGTTGACTCCGGTGCGACTGGAACGCAGTTCTGAACAATAAGCACTTCAACCTGGCATCGTCTCTTGGTTTGCTGCCGCCAGGGAAAATTCTATTGGCTGTATTTTCCTCCCGTATCTCCTACTATTTCTTTATGATGACTGCCACGCCAGCCCCGGTCACTGCGGGCGACTCCTTCGCCACGACCCGTTGGTCAGTGGTGCTTGCGGCAAGCCAGCACCACAAACCGCACTCTGTTGGTGCGCTGGAGGAGCTTTGCCGCAACTACTGGTTTCCGCTCTACGCCTACGTCCGGCGCCGCGGCCATTCCCCGGAAGATGCCGAAGATTCGGTGCAGGGATTCTTCGCGCGCTTTCTGGAAAAAAATTATCTGCGCAGCCTGAACGCCGAGCGCGGTCGCTTCCGCGCCTTTCTGCTGGCGGCGCTGAAACATTATCTCGCGAACGAATGGGATCGCACCCAGCGCCTCAAGCGGGGCGGCGGGGCGACCCACTTCTCGCTGGACTGGCAGACCGCCGACAACCGGTTTCAAGTCGCCGCCGCCGCCGCCAGCCCGGACCAGGAATACGACCGCCAATGGGCGCTGACCCTGCTCGCCCAAGTCATCGCGCGGCTGCAGGCCGAATGGGAGGCCGAAGGCAAGGCACAGCAATTCGCGCAACTCCGCATCTTCCTCGAAGCCGGCCGGGGCGAGCCGGCGGCGGTGGAAATCGCGGAATCTCTCGGTCTGGATGCCGGCACGGTGCGGGTCACCGTCCACCGGCTGCGCAAGCGCTACCGGGCTCTCCTCCGCGAAGAAATCTGCAGCACCCTCGCCGATCCGACGCTGGTGGATCAGGAACTGCGGGCATTGTTCGGCGCCTTCGAGTGTTGAACCTGAAAAAAATTCTTGTGCCGCCGGAGCGAACTCCCGAAAGTCTCGCCGACATTTCATCACCATGACCAAATCCCAGCTCCAATCGCTCGCCAAGAAACACGGCACACCGCTCGTCATCATCGACCACGACGTGCTGCGCCGGAATTACGCCGAATTCAAGCGCCACCTGCCCGACGTCCAATGCTACTTCGCCGTGAAAGCCAACTGTGAGCCGGCCATCATCCGCACGTTCTACAAGTGCGGCGCGAGCTTCGACGTGGCGTCCATGCCGGAGTTCATGATGGTCTATGAGAACATCAAGAAGCTTTCCCCAAAGGCGCAGCAGGATTTCATCTGGGACAAGATCATCTACGCCAACCCCACGAAGCCGAAGGAAACCCTGCTCGCGCTCGACAAATACAAGCCGCTCGTCACCTACGACAACGCGACCGAGCTGCAAAAAATAAAAAAATATGCTCCGCACGCCGGCGTGGTCCTGCGGTTGCGCGTGGATAACACCGGGTCGCAATGCGAACTCTCCTCCAAGTTCGGCTGCGCCACCGGCGAGGCGGTGGACCTGATCGAAGCGGCGTTCCAGCTCGGCCTCGTGGTCGAGGGCTTGAGCTTCCACGTCGGCAGCCAGTGCACGAACTTCCAGAACTTCGTGCAGGCCCTCAACGCGGCGGCGGCGGTCATGCGCGAATCCAAGGCGCGCGGCCACGAGCTGAAGATTCTCGACATCGGCGGCGGCTTTCCCGCGCCCTACAACAAACACGTCCGCCCGTTCCGCGAGCTGGCCAAGGTCATCAACGCCGAGATCAAGCGCCTCTTCGCGCCGGACATCCAGATTCTCGCCGAGCCGGGCCGCTTCCTCGTTGCCACCGCCGCCACGAGCGTCGCCCGCGTCATCGGCAAGGCCGTGCGCGACGGCAAGCAGTGCTATTACATCAACGACAGCGTCTATCACACCTTCAGCGGTATCATTTTTGACCATTGCCAGTATCCGCTTCAGGCTTTCAAATCCGGGAAGAAAGAGCTTTGCGCCATCTTCGGCCAGACCTGTGACGGCTTGGACACGATCTCGCAATCGGAGCATCTGCCGCCGCTGGACATTGAGGATTTGGTTTACGCGGAGAACATCGGTGCCTACAGCAACGCCTCGGCGACGTTCTTCAACGGCTTCCCCCCGGCGAAAGTGATCCACATCAACGAGTGAGGTGCGCGCACTGTGAACTGCCCTCAAAATAGGACAGCGCGCCCCGCCTGTCCGCGCGAAAGAGAGCGGGGGAGAAAAGGGGAAAGCGAGCGCGCGACTTCGTGTCCCCTTTGCGGCCTTGGCGGACTTTGTGTGAGGCGCAACGCCCTCACCCGACCGCCAGCAGCTCGACCTCGAAGACCAAGGTGGCGTTCGGCGGAATCGCGCCGGGATAGCCTTCGCGACCATACGCGAGTTCCGGCGGTATGGTGAGCTTCACCTTATCGCCAATCCGCATCGTCGCCACGCCGAGATCCCAGCCCGCAATGACCTGCCCCGCGCCCAGCACGAACGTGAACGGCTCGGCGCGGTCCACGGAACTATCGAACTTGCTGCCGTTCGTCAGCCAGCCGGTGTAGTGAACCGATACAGCCTGACCTTTTTTGGGGGCCGCGCCGTTGCCGGTGGTGAGTTTCTCGATCTTCAATTCAGTTGCCATGCCAGATTGTCACCAGATTGCCGCCCGCAGGTCAATGCAGCGGAAACGCGTAGGGACATCTCGCCGAGATGTCCCCGCGCGAGCAGGCGGAACGAGTTATGAAATAATGTGGTTTCTACCACGCTTTCGGCGCGGGGACGGCGGCTCGGTGATTCGTCCCTACCTCGATTTTGATTCGCTCGTGGATAATTCACGGCGGAAAACCGAACGCCAGCTTTACCGCCGCATATTCGGGATGAATTGTCCCGTCCACCGCGCGGATAATCAAGTCCGGCTCGCTCCAAGTCCGCCCGCGCATCGCCGCCGGCAAATCCTCCCTGCGCATCATCGCGAACAGACCAATCAGCGGCCGATCGCCCTCGCGCAGCACTACGGGCCGCCGGCGCACAATGACCAGCCCTGCCGCCGCCGCGCCCGCGCAAACACGCTCCTCCTGCTCCGCCGGCGCGATGGGAAACACGCACGCAAACACGCCGCCGCGCTCCAGATGCTTTGCCGCCGTCGTGCAATAATCCGCCACCGTCCCGCGCAATTCGAATCGGCACGCCAGTTTCTGCGGATGCTCGCTCTCCACGCCGCTGCCCTGCGGAAAATACGGCGGGCTGCCCAGCACCAAGTCAAATTGCTCCTCCGCCCGCAGCACGTTCGCATCGCGGAAATCTCCTTCACGGATTTCGTAGCGCTCGGTCAGGCCGTTCCACGCCGCCGATTTCCGCGCCAGCCGCACGCTCTCCGCCTGCGCCTCCACGGTGACGAACCGCGCGCCCGGCAGCCGCCACGCCGCGATCATCCCCACCGTGCCGATGCCGCTACCGAGGTCCAGCACCGTGCGCGCCGTGGGACACCAACTCGTGCCATACCACGCCGTGAGCACGTCGTCGGTGGAAAAACGGTGACCGTCCTTGAGTTGGAAGAGCCGGAAGTATCCGCTGATGGCGTCGAGCGTTTCGCCCGGCGCAACGGCGGGTTTGCCGGTCAGCGCGCCCGGCGGAATCGGCCCGGGCTTGGCCCAGCCTTTGAAGAACGGTTCGGGCGCGGTCATCGTTTGCCGCGCGCGGCGAGGAATTTTTCCACGTATTTGCCGAGCATGTCGGCTTCAAGATTCACGGCGTCGCCGACCTTGCGGTCGCGGAGCGCGGTGATCTCGTAGGTGTGCGGGATGATCCAGATGCGGAAACTTTTCTTCTGCACGGCGGCCACGGTGAGGCTGATGCCGTCCACCGCCGCCGAGCCTTTGAAAACCATGTAGCGCATCACTTCCGGCGGCGCGGCGATGTCGAGCACGTGATCCTTGCCGGCGCGCTCCCAGCGGATGATCTTGCCCACGCCATCAATGTGGCCGGTGACGAAATGCCCGCCGAATTCGCCGCTGGCGCTCAAGGGCCGCTCCAGATTCACGAGTGAACCGGCCTTGGCGAATTGCAGGTTCGTGCGCCGCCACGTCTCTTGCAGCAGGTCGAACTGGACGAACGTGGCTTTGGCGCGCCGGGAAATCTTCACCGCCGTGAGGCAGCAGCCGTTGACGGCGAGGCTGTCGCCGAGCTTGAGCCCGCGGCCGGTGATGCCCGCGCGCACGGTGAGTTGGATGGATCTGGCCGCAGGTTTGATTTTTGCGACGACGCCCGCTTCGGCAACGATGCCTGTGAACATAGACTCATGTTGCCGGTTGCAAGTTCCCGGTTACAAGTGAAAAACCAGCGGCCAAGGGCACGCTTATTGTGTGAGCAGAAATCCCACGAGCGTGCAACCGATGGCGATAAACGCGGCCACGATCGATTCGCCGGCAACCAAGCCTGAAGCCACGGGGATGCAGTAGGAGTCCGAGTTTTTCTGGCTGATCTTTTGCCAGACCGTGAGGATGAGCGCGCCGATGAGGAAGGAGAAACAGTTTTGAAACGGCACCACCCACGCAAGCCCGATGCCCATCGCCGACGGGAGCCAGGTCTTGGTCTTGGGCCACAGCTTCTCGATCACCGGCAGGATTGTGCCCACGAACGCGCCGATGACGATCGCCCACAGCGCGGTGCGCGGCAGCAGATGCACGCCTTGGGTGAGGAGGTCGGCGACGGCTTTCCACATGTTCGTGGCGGGCGGGTTGAATGCTTCCAGCACCTGCTTGGTCGGCACCATCAGATACCACGCGGGCACGACGGCGATGACGCCAAAGAAGACGCCGAAGAATTGCGCAAGGAACTGCCGCCGCGGATTCGCACCCAGCAGGTAGCCACTCTTGAGATCGGTCAACAAATCCGCCGCCGCGCCGCCGGCCGCGCCGGTCGTGCCGGCGGCCATGAGGTTGGTGGTGATGTTGCCGGCGGCACCCGGCAGCACGGCGTAGAGCAATTGGGTGACCTTGCCCATCGCGCCGACCGGAGCCGTATCGGTCTCGCCAGTGGAGCGGCAGCAGACGAGGGCGGCGATGAAGGAGAACGCCACGGAGACGATCCCCAACCAGACGGCGATGTGGAAAGCGAAGTATTGCACCGCGATCAGGGCGATGGAGATGGGAATCAAGCCCCAGATGAGCCAGGAGTTGGGGACTTCCACGGATTCCGCCGCGTCATGCAGGGAGGCGCGTTCTTCTTTTTTGAAGAGCATGAAAGCCTTCAACACGGCACGCCAGTTGAGCGCCACCTGCATGAGGCTGGAGAAAACCATCACCGAAGTGCCGCCCCACAGCGCCCACCGGATGGGGTTGAAGCTGCCGTCGGGTTTCAGGGTGAACGAGGGCACATAGCCTGCGATGCCAACGTTGGCGATATCCACGCCCACGAGCCACGGCGCGACGACGAAGTAAAGCAACACCGACGCGCCAAACATGGAGAGCGACACACGCAAGCCGGTGATCATCCCCGCGCCGACGAGCAAAACGCTCGGCTCATACGCGAGCCCGGACATCTGGCCGCGCGTCAAGGGATTCAACATCCCTCCGAACGCGAGAACGTCCGGCAGGTAGAGCTTGGTGGAAAGTTTCTCCAGCCACCCGGAAAAGCTGTGGAAAACGCCTTCGATCCACCCGGTGAGTTGGGGATGAATTTTTCCCAGCCCTTTGGTGAGGCCGGCGCTGAGGTGTTTTTTATCCCCCAGTTGTTCCACCAGGCTGCCGTAGGTGTGGAATAATCCGATGAGCGCTCCGGCGACGAGCGCGGCAATCAAGGAATAGGCCTGGCGGATGGCTTCGGGGCTCTTCGAGTAGAGGCTGCGCAGGGTTTCGGCGGTGGCGATGCCGGAGGGGAAGCGCAATTGCTCGTGGTTGATCATCTGCCGTTTCATCGGGATGGCCAGGAACACGCCCAAGGCGGCGGTGCAGACCACAAACGCGGCCGCCACATACCACGGCTGATGCACGCCTTGGATGAGCAGCAGCGCCCCCAACGCCGTGGCAAGCGTGGTGCCGGTGGAGACGCCGGCGGCGGTGGCGGTGGATTGCATACAGTTGTTTTCCAGCGCGCCCATCCGCGTGATGCGCCCGCGCGCCACGGAACACAGGGCGTTCCACACGACGAACGAGATGACGCAGGAGGTGATGGAGACGCCGAAGCCCCAGCCGATCTTGAGCGTGGTGTAGAGGTTGGAGACGGCCATGAACATCCCCAGGCAGCCGCCGATCAACACCGCCCGGAGCGTGAGTTGCCGCTCGCTGTCGCCGCGATAACACTGCTCCAGCCATTGCCGGTCTTTTTCCTCGGGTGTGCCGGTGAAGCCCGCCAATGGCAAAACAAATTCATCAGGGTGACGCCGGGCGGGAGCGGGTTCGGAACTGGAAATCATCGCGGGCATAGTCCAAAAGCAGCGCGGGATGCGCGAGCAAATTTTCCGGCGCAATCGGGCTTTCCTTGCCCGCCGCCGCCCCCTAGCATCGCCACCACTGAAACCAACGTGAAGCCCGTCGCCCAAATTTCCGCCTGGTTGCTCGCCGCCGGCGTGGCGGGCGGGTTGACCACCAGCTGCGGTCCGCGTGAGACCCGCGTGGAATGGGCCAACCGTCACCAGATCCTCCTCAAAGGCAGCGGCAGCGAACCCAAAGACCTCGACCCCCACGTGGCCACCGGCGTCACCGAGCATCACATCATCATGGCACTGCTCGAAGGCTTGGTGGCGGAAGACCCGGTGGATTTGCATCCTGTTCCCGGCGTGGCGGAACGATGGGACATTTCGCCGGACGGAAAAGTTTACACGTTCCACCTCCGCGCCAACGCCAAGTGGTCAAACGGCGACCCGGTGACGGCCCGCGATTTCTTTGAGACCTACAAACGCATCCTCACGCCCACGCTGGCCTCGGAGTATGCCTACATGCACTTCGTCGTGAAGAACGCCGAGGCCTACAACGCCGGCAAGCTCACGGACTTTGCACAAGTCGGCTACCGGGTGGTGGACGACCACACGCTGGAGATCACGCTGGAAAATGCCACGCCGTATTTCCTCCCGCTGCTGAATCATATGTCGTGGTTTCCTGTGCACCTGCCGACCATCGCGAAATACGGCCCGGCTTATCAACGCGGCAGCAAGTGGACCCGCGCCGGGCGCTTCGTCGGCAACGGCCCGTTCACTCTCGAGAAGTGGCGCGTCAACGACGTCATCATCGTGAAGAAGAGCCCGACCTACTGGGACCAAGCCACCGTGCGGCTCAACGAAATCCGCTTCTACCCCATCGAAGACAACAACAGCGAGGAACGCGCCTTCCGCGCCGGCCAATTGCATGTGACCGAGACGTTGCCGCTGGCCAAGATTGAAACCTACCGGCGCAATCGGCCTGATGTTTTCAGCTTCGGCCCGTATCTCGGCACTTATTTCTATCGGTTCAACACCACCAAACCCCCGCTCAATGACAAACGCGTCCGCCGCGCGCTCGCCATCGCCATTGACCGCGAATCGCTCGCGGCCAACGTCACCCGCGGCGGGCAAACACCCGCCTACCACTTTACGCCGCCCGGCACCGCAGGCTACGATTGCCGCACGAAACTCCCCGCCGACATCGCCGAAGCCCGGCGGCTCCTGGCCGAAGCCGGTTATCCGAACGGCAAGGGATTTCCCCGCATGGAACTGCTCTTCAACACCTCGGAGGGGCACAAAGCCATCGCCGAAGCCCTCCAGCAGATGTGGAAACGGCAGCTCAACATCGAAGTGGAACTCGTGAATGAAGAATGGAAAGTCTTCCTCGACTCCACCCAAAGCCTCAATTACCAGATCGCGCGCGGCTCGTGGATCGCCGACTACGTGGACCCCAACTCGTTCCTCGACATGTGGCTCACCGGCGGCGGCAACAACGAGACCGGCTGGGCGAACAAGGAATACGACGCGCTCATCGCCGCCGCCGCCAGCGCGCCCGGGCCGCAGCAACGACTGGAGTTTTTTCAGCAAGCCGAGGCGCTGCTGCTCGACGAGATGCCCATCATTCCAATCTATTTCTACACGCGCGTCTGCCTCAAGCGCCCGGAGTTGAAAGGCTGGCACTCCACGCTGCTGGACAACCATCCCTACAAGCACGTCTATCTGGAAACCACTGCTACGACCACGAATGGACACCAATAAACACGAATGTCGGGACGGAGCGGGGCTGTGTGCGAAGCACCAGCTGCAGCGCGTTCAACCTGCTGCGGCTGGGTCTGCGACCACAGCCGCGCTCCAAGATATGTGTTTCATCCGTGTTTATCTGTGTCCATCCTTGGTTAAATAAAAATGCTCCGCCTCATCACCAAACGACTGTTTGAGACAATCCCGGTGTTGTTCATCGTGGCGACCCTCACGTTCTTCATGATGAAGCGCGCGCCCGGCGGACCGTTTGATTCCGAGAAACAGACCACACCGGAAATCCGCGCGCAGATCGAGGCGCAATACGGTCTCGATAAACCCGTCTGGCAGCAATACCTCGATTACCTCGGCCACCTCGCCCAAGGTGACCTCGGCCCGTCCTTCAAATACGCCGGCTGGTCCGTGAACGAACTGCTCTGGTCCGCCTTTCCCGTCTCGCTGGAACTCGGCCTCTACGCACTGGCTTTCGCGCTCACGTTTGGCCTGATCGCCGGCATCATCGCCGCGCTGCGCAAGAACACCTGGGGCGATTACGTGCCCATGTCCTTCGCCACCTTCGGCATCTGCCTGCCCACTTTTGTCACCGGGCCGCTGCTGCTGCTGGTGTTCGCCTCGTGGCTGACGTGGTTCAACGCCTCCGGCTGGGAACAGCCACGCGACCGCGTCCTCCCGGCCATCACGCTCGGTCTTTACTACACCGCCTACGTCGCGCGGCTCACACGCGGCGGGATGCTGGAGATTTTAAGCCAGGATTTCATCCGCACCGCCCGTGCGAAAGGCGCCAGCGAATGGCGCGTCGTTTGGCGGCACTCGCTGCGCGGCGGGCTGCTCTCGGTGGTATCGTTCATCGGCCCGGCCATTTCCGGCCTTGTCACCGGCTCGCTCGTGGTGGAAAGCATCTATCAGATCCCCGGACTGGGAAAATTCTTTGTCATGGCCGGCTTCAACCGCGACTACACGATGGTCATGGGCACGGTGCTGTTCTACGCCGTGCTCATCATCGTGATGAACCTGCTCGTTGACATCGTGCAAGTCTGGCTCAACCCGAAACTGCGATTCGAATGAGCCCGCCCCAGCCCATCACCGAAGTCGAAGCCGGCCACTCGCTGTGGCAGGATGCGTGGCTGCGCCTGCGCAAGAACAAGATGGCCGTCGCCGGCGCCATTTTCGTCCTCGTGCTGGCACTCGCCTCGCTCACCGCGCCATTCATGCCGGGCCTTTCGTATTCGAATCAGAACCTCGCACTCGGCGCGACCGCACCCAGCGCCGCGCATTGGTTCGGCACGGACGACCTCGGGCGCGACCAGTTGTCCCGCCTGCTCTACGGCGGGCGCGTCTCGCTCTCGGTCGGGCTGGCGGCCACGCTCGTATCGGTCCTCATCGGCGTGTTGTTCGGGATGATTTCCGGCTACATCGGCGGGCGGCTGGATGCGTTGGCGATGCGGTTCGTGGACATCCTCTACGCCCTGCCCTTCACCATCTTCGTGATCCTGCTGATGGTGATTTACGGGCGGAACATCTACCTGCTCTTCATTGCCATTGGCGCGGTGGAATGGCTGGACATGGCGCGCATCGTGCGCGGCCAGGTGCTCGCGCTCAAGAAACAGGAATTCGTGGAGGCCGCCCGCGCGCTGGGCCTGCGCAAGCGCCGCATCATCCTGCGCCACATGATCCCCAACGTGCTGGGCATCGTCATCGTGTTCAGCACGCTCATCGTGCCGCGCGTGATGTTGACCGAAGCGTTCCTGAGCTTCCTTGGTTTCGGCGTGCAAGCACCGCAGGCCTCGTGGGGCACGTTGATCCAGGACGGCGCACGGAGTTGGGAGGAATTTCCCTGGCTGCTATTTTTCCCCGCCGGCTGTTTCTCCCTCACGCTGTTCTCGCTGAACTTCCTCGGCGACGGCCTCCGCGATGCGCTCGATGTCCGCGCTTCAAAAGATTGAAATGCTGCTCGAAGTCAAAAATCTCAAAACCAGCTTCCACACGCGCAACGGTATCGTGCGCGCCGTGAACGATGTCTCGTTCGCCATCGCGCACGGCGAGACGCTCGGCATCGTGGGCGAATCCGGCTCGGGCAAATCCGTGACGTGCTACTCGCTCATGGGCCTCGTGCCGCAGCCTCCGGGCCGCATTGAGGGCGGCACCGCCATCTTCGCCGGCAAGACCGACTTGCTGAACTGCTCACCCAAAGAACTCAACGCCATCCGCGGCCGCCGCATGGCGATGATCTTCCAGGACCCGATGACTTCGCTGAATCCCTTCATGCGCATCGAAGATCAAATCGTCGAGCCGCTGCTGATTCACGGCCTGGCCTCGCGCGCCGAGGCGGTGCGGCAGGCGGTGCAGATGCTGGAACACGTCGGCGTCCCGGATGCCGCCAAGCGCATCCGCAGCTACCCCCACGAATTTTCCGGCGGCATGCGGCAGCGCGTGATGATCGCCATGGCGCTTATCACCAAGCCGGATCTGCTCATTGCCGACGAACCCACCACCGCGCTGGACGTCACCGTGCAGGCGCAAATTCTGGAACTCATCAAGCGGCTGCAAGCCGAGACCGGTATGGCCGTCATCTGGATCACGCACGACCTTGGCGTGGTGGCTGGGTTCTGCCGGCGCGTGCAGGTGATGTACGCCGGACGCATCGTGGAGACCGCACCGACGGAGAAACTTTTTGCGAACACGCGGCATCCCTACACGCGAGCGTTGCAGAAATCAATTCCCGCGCTCCAGCCGAAGGGCACGGAGCTATACACGATCCCCGGAATGCCCCCCGACCTCTCGCGCCCGACGGGCGGCTGCGCCTTCGCGCCGCGCTGCGAGATTGCCCGCCCGGAATGTTCCGCGAAGTTGCCGGAGCTGTTGGAAGTCGGCCTGCAACATTGCTCGCGCTGTCCGTTCACCTAGAGCGGTTTCAGAAAAACTCCAGCCGTTGGGCTTTAAAGATACGTTCTTACCCAGTCTGATTCCTGCCATTTGGACCGAGCCGGGCTGGCGATTTGCCTTCACGGGATGGCAATTTTCACGTCCGATCCGAGGTCGTTTTTAGCGGGCGTTTGCTTTGATTTAAAACTTATTCTCACAACTTTCCCGGCTAATTATGAGCGACAAATCCTTTGAGAAGGCCATGAGCCAGATCGCCGCAGAGGCGAATGCCGAGCAGCAAAGCGAGCTGGAAGCCCAGCGCCGGCAGCGGATGCAGACCAAGTTGCGCCGCTTCCTCATGCTGGTTTTCGGGTTGGCCCTGCTGGCCTGACGGTTTTACTACCGCACCGAGCTGGAGTAGGTGGTCAATGAAAAGGTCCTCAATAAACCCACCGCCACGGTAGACGGCAACACTGGAGTCGCTTTAAAGGGCATCCAGTCGCAGGCCAAAAAACGCGACAAACCTTTGGAAGACCTCTCCAAGCAATCCGGCAGGAGCAGGCTGCCGTTTTGATTCTATTTTCGTAAGCGGGAGCAATCCCCCTTCAAGCCCGCGTTGTTTGCGACCGGACGTTGAAGCGGTCTTTCAAACTGCTTCCATCCCCGCTACGCTCCCGCTGATGAACGAACCGATCATCGACTTGCAAAGCGACGCGCACTTCATGGGCGAGGCGCTGCGTCAGGCCGCGCGGGCTTACGCAGCAGAGGAAGTCCCCGTCGGCGCCGTCATCGTGCGCGGCGGTCGCATCATCGCCCGCGCCAGCAACCAAGTGGAACTGCTCAAGGACGCCACCGCCCACGCCGAGATGCTCGCGCTCACGCAGGCGCAGGAAGCTGTCGGTGACTGGCGCCTGACCGATTGCACCCTCTACGTCACGAAAGAACCTTGCCCGATGTGCGCCGGGGCGATCGTCCACACGCGGCTCGCGCGCGTGGTTTTCGGCATCGGCGACCCGAAAGGCGGCGCCGCCGGCGGCGCACTGAACCTGCTGCAATTTCCCGGCCTGAACCATCGCTGTGACATCACCCCCGGAGTGCGCGAGGAGGAGTGTCGCGCCTTGCTGAAAAGTTTTTTTGCCGCTCGCCGCAGTGAGAAATCGGAAGCTGCCGATTCCAAGAATTCCGGCAACTGACGCCGGATTTCCGTCCCGCTTCAGAACTTCGCTTCCGGAAAATGCTCGCGGATGCGGCGGCGTAACCGCTCCTCGTCATCCGGCTGCAGCCGGCGGCGCACCACCATCCGCTCCACAGCGTCCAGCAACGCCAGCCAATCCTCCAGCGGCGGCTCGGGCACGGGCTGCCACTGGTCGAAACGCTTGGGGCGGGCGAAAAACCGCCAGTCGCGACTCACGCGCTGGGCGTAGACCTGGAGTTTTTCACCGTCCTCGGTGACGCGCTTCCAACTGACTTCGGCTTTGGGCATGAGATTATTCGGGGATGTCCACGCTCGCGACGGCCATCGCCGCAATGCCTTCCTCGCGGCCGATAAAACCCATCAACTCGTTCGTGGTCGCCTTCACGCCGACCTGCTTCACCGTGACGCCCAGTGCGGCGGCGAGGCGCTGCTTCATCTCGGCGATGTGCGGATAAATCTTCGGGGACTGCGCGATGACGGTGGCATCAATGTTCACAATCTTCGCGCCGCGCTTGGTCGCCTGCTTGGCGGCCTCCTCCAAAAAGATTTTGCTGGGCACGCCTTTCCACCGCGGGTCAGTGTTCGGGAAAAAGTGGCCGATGTCCTCCTCGCCGAGCGCGCCGAGGACGGCGTCGCAGATGGCGTGCATGAGCGCGTCCGCATCGGAATGGCCGTCGAGGCCCTTGGTGTGGGGGATTTCCACGCCGCCGAGGACGAGCTTGCGCCCCGCGACCAATTGATGAACGTCGTAACCGATGCCTACGTGAACCATGCGGAGACTATATCGGCGGCAAGGTTGAACGGCAACGCTTTGTCGCGTTTGTAGCGGCGCGCTATGAGCGCCGACGCGATGCGCGGTCACAGACCGCCGCTACAAGGCAGCGTGAAGAGAAACGTCGCTCCCCTGCCTGGCTCGCTACGCGCCCAGACTTTGCCACCGTGCGCCTGCACGATGTGTTTGACGATGGACAAACCAAGACCCGTGCCGCCTTGCTCGCGCGAGCGCGCTTTATCTACGCGATAAAACCGCTCGAACACACGCTCCAGCGCCTCGACCGGAATGCCCGGCCCGTCGTCCTGCACGGAAATCTCCGCACTGCCGTCGCTTGGCCGTCCGGCCACGAGCACGCTGCCCGCGACCCGGCCATACTTGATGGCGTTGTCCACGAGATTGCTCAGGACCTGATGCAGGCGATTCGCGTCCGCCGTCACGACGAGCGGCGGCAACTGGTTGAGCAATTTCACGCCTTTGGCATCCGCACGCGGCTTGAGGTCGGCGAAGACCTTTTCCACGACCGGCCCGAGCGCGACCGGTTGCAGATTGAGTTTGATCTGGCCGGATTCCAGCGACGAGATGGTCAGCAAATCCTCAATTAGCAGCGTGAGCCGGTCCGCGTGGCGCTCGACGGTCTGGAGGAACTTCGCGGCCGTGGCGGAATCGTCCTTCGCACCGCCAAGCAGGGTTTCGGTGTAGCCCTTGATCATCGCGAGCGGCGTGCGGAGTTCGTGGCTGACGTTGGCGACGAATTCCTGCCGCGTCGCTTCGAGCTGCTTGAGCCGTGTGAGGTCGTGAAAAACAAGGATCGTTCCCAGCCGGCGACGATCCACAGCAGTGACCGCGGAGGCATTGATCTGCAACCAGCGTTCCGGTTCGCCCGGAAGCTTCAATTCGTGGCCGAGCACACGGCCCTCGACCCGGGCGCGCGCGGCGAGTTCGGCGATCTCGTGCGAGCGCACCGTTTCCAACAGGGCTTTGCCGCGCAGGATGCCGACGGTGGCGAACATCTCCGCGAACGTGCGATTCGCAAAACTCACCAGACCGTTCTCGTCGAGCACCAGCACGCCCTCAATCATGCTGTCGAAAATCGCGTTCTGCCGCGCCAACGCCCCGGCGTTGGCGTCATGTTCGGACTGGGTGATCCGGGCGAGTTCCGCACGCTGGGCGGACCGCTCGCGGCGCAACTTCCCGCGCCACCAGAAATGAAGCGCGAGGAGCGCCGCCAGCGCGAGAACTGAAGGAATGATCGACACGCGAATGATTTAGCCACAGATCAAACACGGATGAAACACAGATTTAAGCAAGACTCACGAATCCGTCTCAATAAATCCGTGTTTCACCCCTAAAAGAGCGTGGCTGAAAAAGCATCACTCCACAAACCGATACCCGACGCCGCGCACCGTATCCAAATGTTTGGCCGCGCCGCCGAGCTTCTCGCGCAGGCGGCGCATATGCGTATCCACAGTGCGCGTGTCGATCAGTGTGTCGTATTGCCAGACATCGCGCAGGAGTTGTTCGCGTGACTGTACCCGGCCGGTCCGTTCCGCGAGCAGTGTGATGAGCTTGAACTCCGTGGCGGTCAGCTCGATGGCTTTGCCCTTCCACCGGACTTCATGGCGCGGCACGTCGATATGCAGGTCGCCGATGGTGAAATTATCGCGCTTGGACTTGGCGGGGGCCGCCGCGCGTTCCAGAATTTTATTCACGCGCAAGACCAGTTCGCGCGGGCTGAACGGCTTGGTCACATAATCGTCGCCGCCGAGTTCGAGCCCGAGCACGCGGTCAATCTCTGCCGCGCGCGCCGTGAGCATGAGAATGGGAATCGCCGCCGTGGCAGGATCGCGACGCAGAAGCTTGCATACTTCAAAGCCGTCGATCTCCGGCAACATGATGTCGAGGATCACGAGATCGGGCGAGGCGGAGCGGGCTTTCTTCAACGCCGCCGCGCCGTCGCCAGCCGTGACGACATCGTAACCGGCCTGCTTGAGATTGAACTCGATCAACTCGAGCGCATCCGGCTCATCATCCACCACCATAATCTTCGGCTTCACTTGCATTGATTAACACGCCGCCGCGACGCCGACAATTCAAACCCGGCAACAAGCGGGTGACGGGACGGTTACAAACGGGTGACACCACCGCGGCGAAGTTCCGCCACGAAGCCTATTGCTTGATCAACGCGCCGGCCTTGTCCTTGGCTTGTTTCAGTTTGTCCGCGCCATCCGCCGCCAGGCCCTGCATCTGGCCGGAAAATTGTTCCATCAGTTCCGGCCCGCATTTCAGCAGCAAAACGACCGCCAGCCCGTAAAGGTCCTCCTGTGATTTCACATTCGGAAACGCCTGGTTGCGGATGCCCAGATCCACCTCCCGCGTCGCCTCGGGATGGGCTAGGTCGAGATACCGCATCCGCCCAAGTGTGAGGTTCAGCATCTCGATCCGGTCGAACTGCAGGAGCGGCACATTCTTGCCGTTCTTGCCGGCTTCCGCCGCCGCCTTGGCGGCCGCCGCGAATTGCGCCTGCAGCCGTTCGCGCAGCACATTCACATTGGTGCGGCCGTCCAAGCTGCGCACTAGATTCCACTCGGCCAGATTCACGCGGAGCAACTTGAGGTGCACTTTACCTTCCCGCAGCGCCGCCTTGTCGTATTCCAGATGCACCTCCGGCAGATCCGCCAACGGCGCACCGCCGAATTCCGCCGGGTTGTAGAGCTTGAAATCCTTGATGCGAATCACCGGCGTCGTCACGCCGATGAAAAATTTCCCGATGTGCGTCTCCATGCCGGTGACGGACTGGATCCGCTTTTCGGCGACCTTTTTCACAATCCAGTCCCACGAAAGGAACGCGACGATGGCCAGCACTAGCAGCACAGCCAGCAGCCGCAAAATCAGTTTGAGCAGAAACTTCATCACCGCGTTATACCTCTTCGCGCCGCGCGGAACAATCACTGAACAAAAAAGCGGGACCGGCTCGCGCCAGCCCCGCCTATTAAATGTTCAGAACAGCTTCAGTTCAATCTTTACCTAAATTGTTCATTATCGAACATTTTAAAGTTTTATAACTTGTAAAGTGAATATAAAAAACTGCGGCGTCTGAAACCCTACAAGTTATATGCCTCGAAGAGTTCAAAACCCTACGGAAGATCGAGTCCCCTGCTTGGCAATTTCTTTTTCCCCTTCCCACACCTGAACACCAGCCTTGGTGTCGTTGAGTGAGAGTTGAAAACTATAAGTCGTGCGCCGGGTGTTTCCCGCCCGGTCAACCGTCTCGATAATTTTGCCAGAAAGGGTGAAATCCGGCATGCGGGTGGTCTTCTGGTCGTTCATGAATTCAGCTTCCTGCTGGTAACCTGTCGCCTTCTTGTCAACGGTCTTGGTGAGCGCCTTGCCGCTTTGCAACAGCGCAATGCTGATTTTTTTGGTCAGCAAATCGGTATCTACCTGCTGCCCTGTATTGTTCACAATACGGCTGATCTCCAGCAAAGCCGGCGGGTTGGCAACCTTGTCAATCGCTCCGGATTCAAGCAGTTCTTTGACTGCGGCATTGGCGGCGTTAGCGTAATCCTGAATATTGATCTGGCCCAAACTAATTATCTGTTCCTTGTCGCCGGTCTGAACGTAATGTGCATTGGTGGCACAGCCGGTAAAAGCCGCTGGAATCGCAGCCGCAATGATAAGAAGTATAATTTTGTTTTTCATGGTTATCTTTTAGATGTTTAGTTGGCTTCGATGAATTTTACACGGAAATCACGGCAGTTGGGATTTGGAGCGACGCTGTAGATGAACTTGCTTTCCTTGCCTTCGATCTGCTCGGGAACGGATGCGGAAATAATATTGTTGACCTGCATGCCGTTGGCGTCAAACCACTCGAAGCGATACAGAAACCGCTGAAGCGAGCGGGTGCGGTTTTCCAGTTCCACCTGCGCCTTGAGGAGTCCGCCCGGAGTCATGGCAGCATTAACGCCGACAATGGCCACCTTGCGGTTGAGACTGGCATCAGTAATCACGCGCTGGTCAGAAACCATCGCGCGCTGACCGGATTTTTGAGCGTTTTCGACGGTGTTAACTGTAGTGCAACCAACCAGCATCAGAATGCCGACGGCAAAAAAAGGAAGGATAACTTTGGATGTTTTCATTTTAGTTTGAATTGTGACATCAGCAGCGGCGTTCCAGCAGTAATGGATTTGACATAAACTACGTTTATAATGCCGTCGCCAATGGTTAGTGATGTTTGCATGCCGTTGGGAGTGGCTAAATTTAATTTTCGATCTGAGGGGGTGGGGATACGCGCCACCTGAAATTCTTTTGGCAACGTCGTCCAAGTACGTTCGTCAGCAATGTTCACAGCCATCTGGTAGGCAGCCGTGCCAATTTTTGACACCCAGCCAGCGATGTCGCCACCCGCCTGCTGGGCAGCTTCGTTTGCGGCATAGGCAGCCACTGCTTTTATCACCGTCGAAGCAATGGTTTTGGTGATAACCACGGGCTGTTCATTCTTAAAGTCTAATGCTACAACTCCATCTATGCTGGCAACCGATGCCGTGGTGACGTTTGTGCCTTCGGCAACCACCGTCAAACTAGGAATGAAATTATCCTGCAATTTCAAGGTTGGAAACGCCGCGCCGACGTAGGACACCGTCAGGACGATGATGGGAATATCAACCCGGATTTGCCCGCGTTCGGGCGCACAACCGGTTTCAAAAATCACATAGGTCAACGAGGGCAACGGCTTGCCTTGGATCAAATCGTTGACGGTGGCAAAATCTTGTTTGATGTAGTCATTATTGGGCGTAAAGGCGGTGACCCGTTCAAAGGATTTACGGGCGCGCTCCAAATCCGAAGCATCGGCGGCATTGGCCATGAAATACAAGCCATCCAGATATGTAGTGAACGGGTTGACGTAATCGGCATAGGTATTCAACCCGCCCAAATTGGTGGTAGCCCCGGCAAATTGCGCCTGTAATTTGGGGTCATTTTGCGCTTTTTCAATTGCCGCCTTGTCCTTGCTTTGCGCGGCAGCCTCTTGTGTTTTCTCAATGCGTTTCTTGTTGGTTTCGACTGCATCCTGTTGGCGTTGGTAAGCGCGAATGATTTCCGGACGGGCTTTGTCGGACTCGCCCAACGCTAGATAATTCAATGCCTTGTAGGTGTTGAGCATGATGCCATCGTAAGAACGACCTTCGTAATCCAGATTGGCCTGATTGGAAAGTAACGCCCCGGCTTCCTGACCGACCCGAACCTTGGCTTTCTGAGCATAGTCGTCAATTTTTTCCTGCGCCTGGTCAAATGCTTGATTGCTTTCGTTGTATTGACCAGCAGCTCTCAAAACCGCACCCTGCTCCAATCGCCATATGATGGAATCCTTGTTCTGGGCATTGTTGTCCGCCAGTTTTTTAGCCTCGGCGGCAGCGACATTCAAATTTCCCTGCCTCCAATTGGAGACAACTTTGTTTTGCTGCTGATAAGTTTGACAGCCCGTTGCCAACAAACCAACACTACCCACCAAAAGTAATAACCGGATGGCAGTTCCGCATTTGATCCATTTATTTTTGTTTTTTTCGTTAGCCATAATCAAGTTTGCGGTTAACTCCATACGTTCACTGAACTTTGCGTAAAACGGCACCGCTTGTGATGCCGGTGTCTTCCAAAGCTTCTGCCTTGGAAAATTTAGGATTCACTTCTGAAATCTTCACCTTGCCAACCTTCACTTCTTCTCGGCCTAACGATTCCTTGGTGTCAGGGTCAATCATTTCGTCACCCAGCGCAAAAATATTGAACAGGTCGCCCACCGCTACCCCGGCGCCTTCGCCACGGTTGATGGTTACCTGCGTATCGCGCTTGATCAAAACCTTGGCTGGAAAAATAACGTCGGCCACTCGATTGGCGATTTTTTCAGCCATTGACCGCGAAACCGCGACCATCATTTCATCACTCAACTCCCCATCCTTCACGGTGTAATTGCGTTCCTGCTGGATTTGCTTGAACGCGTCGTTGCCGGTCTGGAAATTGGCCGACTCCAGCAGCTTGCCGGTGGTAGAATCATAAATTTTTCCGACGATGGAAAAGCGAAACACCCGTTTGGTCGCCGCCCGACCGGTTCCCTCAAATGTCGCCTTTTCAACGTAGTCTTGAAAATCATCCACGGTCGCAACCAGCAGATATTTCGCGCCTGTCAATTTTCCCGCTTTCGCGGCCGTCTTAGCATCTACGTTGCCAGAAGCACCCAAATCCTGCTCTTTGATAACATCACCAAGGTCGCTGCGACCTACGACGTCGAATTTTCGTGTCGCATTGATACGGTCAATCAACTGGCTATCAAGCGACTCAGTGATGCGATTCAATTTCAATTTTTTGTCGGCCGACACCGAGGCTGATAAAGATGCCGTCGGCTTGATAGAGGAAACCGCGAGCGTGGATTTTTCCTGCGCTGTCAGCACGGCGGGCAAAAGCGTCACAATCAGAGCCGCCAGACCAAATCTAAAAAAAATATTTTTCATGCGGGTTAAGTGGTTGAATTAAAAGATGCTCTTGTAAATTTTAACGTTCTCTTTGGTGTCCACACGGTAGTGGCTGTTCTTGAAAAATTCGGCGATGCCCTCGATACGCTTCACCTCGGCATCAGTCAGCTTGCGATTACTGTCCAGCTCAGCAAGAAAGGCGGTCGTATCCGCCCAGCGCGCATAACCGGCAGCGCTCATCTGGAGTGCCACGCGAAGATTCTGGCCCTCATAAATGTTGATGGTGCGTTCCCAGACATCAAAGCCTTCCCGTGCCAGCCGGATTTTATGCAAACCCGGGCGACCCTGAAATGTCCCGGGGGCAGACCCAATCGCCACGCCATCGAGTTCCACCGTCACATCCATGGCTTGAACAGCAATCGGCTGGTTGGTCACCACCAATTTGTGATCCGCCGTGATGCCCACGGCGGACATCAAAATCGGCTGCTGGCGCGGGTCAGTCATGGTGCAAGCCACCTTGAAACTGACCATGGCGGCTTTTGCCACTTCCGCCGGCAATGACTTGGCGTTTTGCACAATGGCATCAGCCAGTTGCTCGGCTGCGTCATCCAGCAGTTCATTGATAACGTCGTTGCTTTCGGTTTGCATACCAGACGTCTGCCGGATGTTTTTTTCCGAGGTGAACGCCCCACCGCGCACCGCACCGCCCACGCCTGCCTCGACGATTTTATAGGTTACGCGGAGTTTGTGCGCAATGTTGAGCGTGCTGATACCGTTGCCGGTATAATTTTTCTTCTCCGTGCCCAGACTGACGATGGAAGGCACCAGAATATAATCCACACCAAGATTCTGTGCGAGTCGCAGTGCGGAACTACCATCCTCCAACGACCGGTCCACGGCGTTCAATTCACCATTGGGATTGTTGTTACCGGAATAATTCTTCAATGACCGCGTGACATCATCGCGAGAAATAACGGAAAGCCCGTTGCCAGCCACTCGACTACCTACCAAGTCTTCCAGCACGGCAACCTTGTCATTAAGGCTAGCGTCGCCACGGTTTTGCACAATGATGGCGATTTTACGCTGGGCATCACGCGCCGTTTCTTGCTGGTAGGTTTTAGTGGTCTCAATAACTTTTCGTTCCACAACCACATGGGTAGTGCTATCCTTGAGGTTCGCCGCCGTTTCAATCGGATTGTTTTGGGCGTGAAGGCAGTTTGGCAACGTCACCGTCAAGGCGGCCAGCAGACAGGCATGAATCAAGTTTCGCATAATTGTTGTTCGGGTGAGGGTTGGAAAAAGAAAGTGGCAAGGGAGTCATTTGGCCGGGGCCACGACCGGGGGCAGAGCCGGATTTCCCGTAGGAGCTGGCATATTCACCGGACGCCCATTTTTGTCCACCAGTACGTCGTAAGGCACCTGAATGGTACGACCATCCGCTGTGGTTTCATTTTTCCAATGACGAACCATGTGATAACTCGGATCAAACGGCGCGGCCAATCCCGCCGCCGTTCCTTCCACCACCCCAACACCAACCCCGAGGGCGTTGCCGACCACTACGCCCGCTGCATTACCAACTGCTGGCCCAGCAGCTGGGCCAGGATGGTAGGGGCTGGTATGACCATATTCGGTGTTAGCGCAACCGGACAAAAAAACCAGACCTGAAGACAACAATCCTATTTCGACGAAAGTCAGCCCGCAAAATTTTGCTGCCATATTTTTATGCGTTTATACAACCTAACCCTTCGGACGCAGACACTTCTATTGAACCTTTAAAAAATGTCAATAGCTCGATGGATTTAGTTAAAGGTCACCATTAAATCATAAGCCATCGCGAGCGAACGGTTCACAACGGAATATCCTCCGGCCTCACTTCCAGACATTCGTCCTGATCCTCCCAGACGACGGCGGGAAAATATTCCAGCAGCTTGGGCGCGAGATGCCCGCCCAGTTGCGCCAGCAACCGCTCCGCCTCCTGCGCGGCGGACTCGCATGCTTGGTCGTAATTCCGTGCCCCCTTCCGCTGCCGGTCGTCCCAATGCGCCACCTGATGCACCGGCGCATAAGCCGCCACCCATGCCGCCAGTTCCGGGCGCAACGCCTCGGGAATCTCCTCGAACGGCAGCAGCGTCTCGCTGCAATGCAGGCAGATCAGCCCCGACTCCGCCAAGTCGCGCGTGACCAACGGCAGCGCCGGAGCGCGACAGCAACCCGCCTCCACATACGGCGCGGGCGTGTTCACCAACCGTTTGAGCCACACCTGCCGCGCGTGACCCGCCTGCGCCGCGAGCCGATACGCGCCAAGCAGCGGATGCGAGTAGCGCCATCCCTGCCCTTTGATCTGCCCCAGCGTCTGCGCCAGCCAGCGCGCCAGCGTGAGGTCGTCAAAATCATCGAAGGCGCTGCCGTATTCTTTCCAGAGCCGGTCGAGCGGGTAATCAGATTCGGATTCTTCAGGCACCATCGCCGCGAGCGTGGCGGGAACTGACAAAATTGTCGAGCCGCGAACACCGGAGATTCATCCGCAGATTGCGCCGATGTTCGCAGATTAAGAGTTTGCTCCCTCCAAAAATATCTGCGTTAATCTGCGAAATCTGCGGGCTCTGTTTTATGATTCTCCCCTACAAAGTCGCCACCCTGCTCTACTGCTTCAACGAGCGCGATGAAATCCTCCTGCTTGAACGCGCCCACGAACCAAACCGCGGCTTCTGGAGTCCGTGCGGCGGCAAACTCAAAACCGACATCGGCGAATCGCCCTATGCCTGCGCCGCGCGCGAGGCGCACGAGGAAATGGGGCTGCAGTTTGCCCCGTCCGACTTCCACCTCGCCGGGCTTGTCAGCGAACACGGCTTCCAAGGACAGGCGCACTGGCTGATGTTTCTCTTCGAGTTGAAGCCCAAGCTCGCGCAACTCCCGCCGCCGATGAGCGAAGGGCGGTTTCAATTCTTCCCGCGCGCCGCATTGGACACCCTGAAGATCCCGCAGACTGACCGCGAACGCATCTGGCCGTGGTTCTGGCAACACCGCGGTGGCTTCTTCGCCGCGCACTGCCATTGCCACCCAGACGGGCGCAATGACTGGACGCTCGAAGAAAACCGGACGGCGAACTGTGGATGAAAAATCATTTTCACCGCGCTCCCGCCGGACAACCAATATTCACACCCACAGCCGGGAGTCACGCAGCAATCGCTCCAGCAATCGCGCATCGGCGGCGGGAAACTCATGCGCGGCCAATTCGGCGGCGTTGACCCATTTGACAGCGGCGCAATCCAAGGGCTGCGGTTCGCCCGCGACGAGGCGGCAAGCGTAGAATTTCAGGTGCACGGTCTTCGTGGGGTAGGCGTGCGTGAGTTCGGTGATGAGCGCGCCAACGGCCACTTCGACGCCCAGTTCCTCGCAGAGTTCGCGCACGAGCGCCTGCTCAAAGGTTTCGCCAAGCTCACGTTTGCCGCCGGGGAATTCCCACAACCCGCCAAGGTGCGAATCCGCGCGGCGTCGGGTGATAAGAAGTTTTCCGGCGCGGAAGACGAGACCGGCGCTGACTTCGATGCCGTCGCTCACCGGCCGATGCTCTTGTAGATCCAGCCGAGCTTTTCCATTTCGGCCACATCGAAGAGGTTGCGGCCATCGAACATGATGGGATGGCTCAAAGCTTTGCGAGCGCGATTGAGGTCGAGCTTCTTGAACTCCGGCCATTCAGTCGCGACCACGAGCGCATCGCAGCCTTCGGCCACAGCGTTCATATCGGCCACATAGGTCACATTTTTCAAAACTGCCTTGGCCTTCTCCATCGCCTTGGGGTCGTGGACACGCAACGTCGCGCCTTCCTTCTGCAACCGCTGGCACAAGTCGATCGCGGGCGACATGCGGACGTCGTCGGTGTTCTGCTTGAACGCGAGACCGAGCACGCCGATGGTCTTGCCTTTCAGCACCCAAAGCGTGTCAGTGATCTTCTTCACGAAGCGCGCCATCTGGTTTTCATTGATGCGCTGGACTTCCTTGAGCAGATGGAACGGCTGCCCGAGCTGGTCGGCAATCTTGATGAAAGCGCTAAGGTCTTTTGGAAAACAACTGCCGCCGAAGCCGAGCGAGGCGTCGAGGAAGCGGCGCCCGATGCGCGCGTCCATACCCATACCGTTGGCGACTTCCTGCACGTTCGCGCCGCTGGCTTCGCAGATGGCGGAGACGGCGTTGATGTAGGAAATCTTGAGGGCGAGGAAGGAATTCGCCGCGTGCTTGATCAGCTCGGCAGAGTTGATGTCGGTGACGATGATGGGCGCCTTGAACGGCTCATACATCTCGGTCATCGCCTTCACGGGCCGCTGCGAGCGCACGCCGATGACGACGCGGTCGGGCGACATCAGGTCTTCGACGGCAAAGCCTTCGCGGAGGAACTCGGGATTGCTGACGACATCGAATTCGGCCTTGGATTTGCAATAGCGCTTGATGGTCTCGGCCACCTTCTCGCCGGTGTTGACGGGCACGGTGGACTTGTCCACGACGATTTTGTAGCTGGTGATGGCGGCGGCGATGTCGCGGGCGACTTTCTCGATGAAGCTCAGGTCCACCGAGCCGTCTTCCTGCGGCGGCGTGGGCACGGCGATGAAGATGACGTCGGATTGCTCGACGCCCTCCGCGATGCTGGCGGTGAAGCTCAAGCGCCCGGCGGCGACGTTCTTTTTGACGAGTTCCTCGAGGCCGGGTTCGTAGATGGGGATGCCACCGGACTGGAGGAGCTTGACCTTGTTGACGTCGTTGTCCACGCAGATGACGTGGTGGCCGACTTCGGCAAAACACGTTCCGGTGACGAGTCCGACGTAGCCCGTGCCGATGATGGAAAGCTTCATGGGGAAATTATTTAAGGCTGGCAGTGGGGGCTTTGGCTTTTGCCAGTTCCGGATGTTTGGCCAGGAGCGCGAGCCGGCGGATGTTGGCTTCCAACCCGAACGAACTATAGGCTTCGGTGCGCTGGAGTTCTTCGTAAAGCGGCAACGCCTGCGCGGGCTTGTTCTGGATTTCGTAGAGCCGCGCCAAGGCGGATTTGGCCTGGGAAGCAACCGCCTCCTTGGGATACCGGGCGACGATCTGTTCGTAGCGCGTGACCGCGTCGGGGATTTTCCCCTGCGCGTCCAGACAGGCCGCGACGCCGAGCAGACCTTGCACACGGAACGGGCTTTCGCTGTATTCGTCCAGCAACCGCTTGAACTGGGTCTCCGCCTCGGGAAGCTTGCCGGCGGCAAACAAGTCGCCCGCCGCCACCAGCACGGCGCGCGGCGCGGCGGAGGTTTTTGGATATTTTGCAGCCAGCTTCAAATGAGCCTCCGCAGCCCCTGCGCCCGGCGGCACATCGGAGAGTGCCGCACTCGCCGCCGCTTCCTGCTGGGCCTGATTCCAGAAATAATATGAAGCCGCGAGCGCCACCACGGCGACCACCACGGCAATCCGGGTGAGCTTTTGGCGATTTGTGTCCAGCCAGTTCAGGGAGCGTTCAAAATGGATCGCGGTCGGGGCTTCATTTGTCATAATTGGACGGTCAATGTTCCGGGCAGACCCCCAAAACGCAAGCTTGAAATCAGGCGGCGACCGTCCATCATGCCACGCGCGGAAAAATGATTTGACTCCCTCAAAGTCATAAATCAATATATCCGCATCCGTTGATACCAACGGTCTCATGTAGAGTGGTCGAGGGACTGGCCCAATGACACCACGGCAACCGGTCGGACGCGCAGTCCGATGCAGGTGCTAAATCCAGCTCCGGCAAGTGCCGGGGGAATATGAGACGAGCGCAACCGTTTTGCCGCCCCGTCTCGCCATGAGCCGGGGCTTTTTGTTTGCCCACAACGGAAACAAATTTATGAGTGAACAAACTGGATTCATGAAGGCCCTCAAGTGCCGTGAATGCGGCCGCGAGTATCCGCTCCACGCCACCCACGTCTGCGAGTTCGACTTCGGCCCGCTTGAAGTCGCCTACGACTACGCCAAAATCAAAAAATCCCTCACCCGCGAAGTCATCCAGTCGCGACCCAAATCCATGTGGCGCTATCGCGAGCTGCTGCCCGTCGCGAACGACCCCACCGTCGGCACGCAGGCCGGTTTCACGCCGCTCGTCAAGGCTGACCGGCTCGCCAAGCAACTCGGCATCCGCGAACTTTACATCAAGAACGACACGGTGAACTACCCTACCCTGTCCTTCAAAGACCGCGTCGTCAGTGTCGCGTTGAGCCGCGCCAAGGAACTCGGCTTCACCACCGTCGCCTGCGCGTCCACCGGCAACCTCGCCAACTCCGTCGCCGCCCAGGCCGCCAGCGCCGGGCTGAAATGCTACGTCTTCATCCCGTCCGACCTCGAACAGGGCAAGATCATCAACTCCCTCGTTTACGGCGCGCACGTGATCGGCATCAAAGGCCACTATGACGAAGTCAACCGCCTCTGCGCCGAGATCGCCGGCAAATTCGGCTGGGCCTTCGTCAACGTCAACATGCGCCCCTACTACGCCGAAGGTTCGAAGAGCATGGCGTATGAGATCATCGAACAACTCGGCTGGCGCATCCCCGACCACACCATCGTGCCGATGGCGTCCGGCTCGTTGCTCACGAAGATCCAGAAAGGCTACCAAGAATTCACCAAGCTCGGCCTCGTCGGCGAGAGCAAATATTCCATCCACGGCGCGCAAGCCACCGGCTGCTCACCTATCTCCGCCGCGCAAAAGGCCGGGCTGGATTTCTTCAAGCCCGTCAAGCCCGACACCATCGCCAAGTCGCTCGCCATCGGCACGCCCGCCGACGGCTTCTACGCGCTCAAAGTGATGAAGGAGACCGCCGCGCACGCCGACGACGTGACCGACGACGAGATCCGCGACGCCATCAAGCGGCTCGCCGAGACCGAAGGCATCTTTGCCGAGACTGCCGGCGGCGTGACCGTAGGCGTGGCCAAAAAACTCATTGCCAGCGGCAAGATTCCGAAAGACTCTAGCGCCGTGATTTGCGTCACCGGCAACGGCCTCAAGACACTGGAAGCCATGACCGGCCACGTCGGCAAGCCGCGCGAAATCAAGCCCAGCCTGCGCGAATTCGAAGCCATGCTGGCGCAGGAAGAAAAAGTTAACGCTTAAAATTTATGCCAACCAAAGTCCGCATCCCCACCCCGCTCCGCAAGTTGACCAACAACGAGGAGCTTGTCGAAGTCACCGCCGCCACCATCGGCGACGCCATCAAGGAATTACAGTCACGCTATCCCGGCATCGAGGAACGCCTCGTTGACGAGAAGGGTGAAGTCCGCCGTTTCGTGAACGTCTACGTCAATGAGGAAGACATCCGCTTCCTCCAAGGCAGTAAGACGGCGCTCAAAGCTGGTGATGAAGTGAGCATCATTCCGGCCATCGCCGGCGGCTAGGAGTCACAAATGGCCACCAAAAATAAAATCGTTCGCAAGCCCACCACGCCGAACTCGCCCGAGCAGACGCGCCTGTGGCTGATGTATCCACCCAAGCTCATCAAGCAGCCGTTCATCTGGGAGGTCGGTCACAAGTTCAAGGTCGTCACCAACATTCGCCAAGCCAGCGTGAACGACGAGATCGGCATCGTCTGCCTCGAACTCGACGGCAAACGCGCCGACGTGAAAGCCGCCATCAAATGGCTGGAGAAGCAGGGCGTGAACGTCGAGCCAGTGGAGATCAGCGCCATCGCGGGCTGATCCCCGCCCCGGCCGGCCACCTCTGCAACTCAATCCTTCGCGAGAACTTTCTCGAGCAGTTGATTCAGCCGCGTGAGCATCGCGCGCGGATCTTCGAGAATCCCTGCGGCCACCCGAGCGTTGTCGAGTATCTGTTCCGCCACGCTCGCCGCCAGTGCCGCATCCTTCTGGCGGGTGGCTTCCAACCTGGCGATCATCGGATGCGCCGGGTTGATTTCAAAATCATGTTTGGCCGCCGCCGGCTCCGGGCCGTCCTGTTTCATGGCTTTCATGATGCGCCGCATGCTGGCAGTCATGAATTTATCCGAGTCCACCACCACCGCCGGGCTGTCCACCAGCCGCTGCGAGGCGCGCACTTCGCCGACCTTGTCGCCGAGCGTTTCTTTGAGCCAGGCGGTGAGCGCCTTGACGGCGTCCTCGGACAAAGCGCCGTCCTTTTTCGCGCTGAGATTCAGATCGGCTTTTTCCGCCAGCTTCAGCGGTTTGCCTTCCAAGTTGTGGAGATGCTCCACCACAAACTCATCCCAGGCATCGTAGAGGAACAGCACTTCGAACTTCCGCTCCTTGAACACCTCGAAGTACGGACTCGCCTCCGCCGCCGCGCGGTTCGCCGCGAGCAGGCAATAGATCTCCGTCTGGTCGGACGGCATGCGCTTCACGTAATCCGCCAGCGAAGTGCGCTTGCCCGCATCCACCAGCGATGATTCAAAGCGCAGCAATTTGCCGAGTGCTTCCTTGTGCGTGAAATCCGTGACGATACCTTCCTTCAAAAAGCGTTGATACTCGGTGTAAAATTTCTCGTAAGCTTCGGCTTCCTTCTCGGATTGCTCATCGAGGAACTTCAGAAAGCGGCTGGTCAAAACCTTGTTCAGCTTCTGCAGCAGCGAGGTGTCCTGCATCGTCTCACGGGAAATGTTCAATGGCAGATCCTCGCTATCCACGACCCCCTTCAAGAACCGCAACCAATCCGGGAACAGCCCTTTCGCCTTGGCCTGGATGAGCACCTTGCGGCAATACAGATTTACTTCGGAATCGATCCGCCCCATGCCCATGCTCTCGAAATTCCGCTGCGGCACGAACAGCAAAGCCTGGATCGCCAGCGGCGCGTCCGCCGAAAAATGCAGCCGGAATAATGGCTTCTCGTGGTCGTGCCCGACGAACGTATAGAATTCGTTGTACTCCTCCTCCTTGATCTCGCTCTTGTTGCGTGCCCAGATCGCCTGCACGGTGTTCTGCCGCTTCGTGTTCAGTTCAATCGGGAACGGCACGAAACTGGAATACCGCTTGATGATACCTTCAACCGTTGCCTCTTGCGCAAACTCCTTCGCGTCGTCCTTGAGCTCCAGCGTGATCTTCGTGCCGCGCGGCAAATCCGCCGCCGGCGTCAGCTCATAACCGCCCATGCCTTCGCTCGTCCATTGCCACCCCTGCTCATCCGGCGCAAACGAATGGCTCAACACCGTCACCTTCTTCGCCACCATGAACGCGGAGTAGAATCCAACGCCGAACTGGCCGATCAACCCGACGTCCGGCTTCTTGTCTTCCGCGAGCTGCTTCAAGAATGCCTTCGTGCCCGAGTGCGCGATGGTGCCGAGGTTCTCCACCAACTCGCCGTGCGTCATGCCGCAACCGGTGTCCATGATGGTGATCGTACCGGCCTTGTCGTCCGTGGTGATGCTGATGCCGGGCGCGATGTCTGATTGATGCACCGGCTGGCCCGACGACTGGTTGAAGCGGAACTTCTCGCACGCATCAGCCGCGTTCGAGATCAGTTCGCGCACAAAGATTTCTTTGTCGGTGTAGAGGGAGTGAATGACGATGTTCAGCAACTGCTGAATCTCCGCCTGAAATTGATGTGGTTCCGTTTTACTCATAGAAAATATTTTTTAGCCGAACTTCCACCAATCCGTCAAGACGGTGAAATGCTCCCAAATAAAAAGGCCGCACCGATGAAGTGCGGCCTTGAAAAATGCGGCGGCTATCTGCCCCGGCGCTTCACCTTCAGCTGCGCGAGCGAATGCGCCAGTGACGCGTTCACCGAAGCCACTTCAGCCTCATCGAGCTTTTCATTGAGCCGGGATTCAGCCCGCTTGCGGGCTTCCTCGGCCTTGGATTCATCGATGTTCTCGGCCTTGATAGCCATGTCCGTGAGGATGGCGACCCTATCCCCGGTGATTTCCACGAAACCTTCACCGACCGCGAGGAAGAAATCCTGACCACCCTTACGCACTCCGACTTCACCGGCGGCAAGCTGGGTGATCAATGGCACGTGCATCGGGAAGATGCCCATCTCACCCTCGACTCCCGGCAACGTGACCATGTCCACGTCTTCGGAATAGACTTTCGCTTCCGGCGTGACGATCTCTAGTTTCAGCGTGGCCATGTGGTTAATCGGTTGAACGGGTCAACAAATCACTTCTTGTCCTGAATTTCGTCGATGCTGCCCTTCATGTAGAAATTCACTTCAGGCACGTCGTCGTGCTTGCCTTCGAGGATTTCCTTGAAGCCACGCACGGTCTCGGCCACGGGCACCTGCTTGCCTTCGATGCCGGTGAACACCTGCGCGACCGAGAACGGCTGCGACAGGAAGCGCTGAATCTTGCGCGCACGGAACACGGTGAGCTTGTCGTCGGGCGAAAGTTCGTCCATGCCCAGAATCGCGATGATGTCCTGCAAATCCTTGTAGCGTTGCAGAACCTTCTGCACGCCGCGGGCAACGTCGTAGTGCTCCTGACCGACGATGTCGGCGGAGAGCGCACGGGAGTTCGAAGCAAGCGGATCGACGGCGGGATAGATGCCCAATTCCGCGATGGAGCGTTCCAACACGATGGTCGCATCCAAGTGCGCAAACGTGGTTGCGGGCGCAGGGTCGGTCAAGTCGTCCGCAGGCACGTAGACGGCCTGGAATGATGTGATGGAGCCCTTCTTCGTCGAGGTGATGCGTTCCTGCAAGTTACCCATTTCGGCGGCGAGCGTCGGCTGGTAACCGACCGCCGACGGCGTGCGGCCCAGCAGCGCGGATACTTCTGAGCCGGCCTGTGAGAAACGGAATACGTTATCGACGAACAGGAGCACGTCCTGATTTTTTTCGTCGCGGAAATACTCGGTCACGGTAAGCGCCGAGAGCGCCACGCGGAGACGCGCGCCCGGAGGTTCGTTCATCTGGCCATACACGAGACCGATACGAGAGCCGGGTTCGATCTTCGGCATGCCGTTTTCGCCGAGAACGGGATGACCTTTCGCGTCTTTCTGGACCTTGATGACGCCGGCTTCGATCATTTCGTTGTAAAGATCGTTACCTTCGCGGGTACGTTCACCGACACCCGCGAACATCGAGACGCCGCCGTGCAGCTTCGCGATGTTGTTGATGAGCTCCATGATGACGACGGTCTTGCCGACGCCAGCGCCACCGAATGCGCCGACTTTACCGCCCTTCAAGAACGGACAGATAAGGTCGATGACTTTGATGCCCGTGGTGAGAATCTGCGGGCTGGTTGATTGGTCCACGAGCGCGGGAGCTTGGCGGTGGATGGGCAAATACTTGTCCGCCTTGACCGGGCCTTGCTCGTCCACGGCCTGACCGGTTACGTCGAACACTCGACCCATCACGCCTTCGCCCACGGGCATCGAGATGGGCGCGCCCATGTCGGTGATCTCCATGCCGCGCTTGAGGCCTTCGGTGCTGCTCATGGCGACGGCGCGAACCCAGCTGTCGCCGAGGTGCTGCTGCACTTCAAGCGTGAGCTTGTTCTTGCCCGCCGCACCGGGCGAGGTGAACTCGACGGTGAGCGCGTTGTAAATGGCCGGGGGCTTGCCCGTGAACTCGATGTCCACGACCGGTCCGATGATTTGAACGATTTTGCCTTTGTTCATGGGAATAAATTTCTGTTAACCGAGCGCCATCTGCGCCGTGGTGATTTCCAAAAGTTCCTTCGTGATGTTTGCCTGCCGCAGTTTGTTGTATTCGAGCGTAAGGTCCTTGATGAGCTGCTTCGCGTTGTCGGTCGCGTTCTTCATCGCCACCATGCGCGAGCTCTGCTCGGAAGCTTTTGCTTCGAGCAACACTTGATAGATCTGAAAATTCAGGTAGTGCGGCAGCAACGAACCCAACACCGATTCGGCTGCCGGTTCGAACTGGAATTCCAAGCCCGACCGCTGCAAATCCACACCGGTATCGCCGCCATCCACTCCGGCCTGCACGCCCCTCAACTCCCCGATGGGGAGCATCGGCTGCACTTCCGGCTTTTGGATGAGCGTGCTGATGAAATTGGTATAAAGGATCTCAACGCTGTCCACTTCGCCCTTGAGGAACATTTCCTGGACGAACTTGGAAATCGCGCGGGCTTCGGCGAACAACGGCGCATCCTTGTAAGTGAATTCTGCCGCGAGCTTGCGCTTGTTCCGCGCAACGAATTGCGCACCTTTTTTGCCGGCGCAGACGAACACGGTGTTGTCCTTATCGTACCTCGCCGCTTCGCGCGTGAGGTTGGAGTTGAGCGCACCGCACAGACCTTTGTCCGAGCTGACGAGAATCACACAGCGCTTCTTGCCGGCCCGGTTCTCCATCAATGGATGGCTGAAATCCTTGGTATCGGCGGCCACGTCGGCCAGCATCGTGTTCATCAACTTCGCATACGGACGCCCCGCCAACGCGGCGAGCTGCGCCTTGCGCATCTTCGACGAAGCGACCATCTGCATGGCCTTCGTGATCTGCGCCGTATTCTTTACCGACTTGATACGTCGGCGGATGTCGCGTGTGCTAGGCATCGCTTAGCGATAGGTTTGCTTGAATTCAGTGATGGCGGCCTTCAACTCGGCGGCAAGCGCCTCACTGATGGCTTTTTCGGTGCGGACCTTCGTGAGCAGGTCGGCCTTCCGCGTGTTGAGGAAGTCCGTCATCTTGTTCTGACAATCCTTCACCTTGTCAACCGGGACGTCGTCGAAGAAGTTCTGCTGCACGGCCCAAAGGATCGCGGCCTGCACTTCGACGGGGATTGGGTTGAACTGCGGTTGCTTGAAAATTTCCACGACGCGCTTGCCGCGCTCGAGAATGCCCTGCGTCTTGGCGTCAAGATCCGAACCGAACTGCGCGAACGCCGCGAGTTCACGGTATTGCGCGAGGTCGCCTTTGATACGACCGGCCACCTGCTTCATCGCCTTGATCTGCGCGGCGGAACCGACGCGGCTCACGGAGAGACCGACGGACACAGCGGGACGCACGCCTTGATAGAACAAGTCGGTTTCGAGATAAATCTGACCGTCGGTGATCGAGATCACGTTCGTCGGAATGTAAGCAGAAACGTCACCCGCCTGCGTCTCGATGATCGGGAGCGCCGTGAGCGAGCCGTTGCCATACTTCTCGGAAACACGTGCCGAACGTTCGAGCAGACGGCTGTGGAGATAGAACACGTCGCCGGGATACGCTTCACGACCAGACGGACGCTTCAAGACCAGCGAAACCTGGCGGTAAGCGACAGCCTGCTTGGAAAGATCATCAAAAATGATGAGCGCGTCCATGCCGTTATCCATGAACCACTCACCGATCGCCGCACCGGAGAATGGAGCGAGGTATTGGTTCGCGGCGGAATCAGAGGCGGCAGCGACAACGACGATGGTGTCTTCCATCGCGCCAGCCTTTTCGAGTTCCGCGATGACGCGGGCGATGTTAGATTGCTTCTGACCGACCGCGACGTAAATGTTGTACATCGGGCGGAAGCTCTTGTCACCGGATTCGCGACCGACCTTGTTGATGCGGGACTGATTGATCATCGCGTCCACACCGATGGTCGTCTTGCCCGTTGAACGGTCACCGATGATGAGCTCGCGCTGACCGCGACCGATCGGGATCATCGCGTCGATCGCCATGATGCCGGTCTGCACCGGCTGACTGACGGATTTGCGCTTGACGATGCCGGGCGCAATTTTTTCCACGGGATAAAAAGCACTTTCCTTGATCGGACCTTTACCGTCCACGGGTCGACCCAAGCAATCCACCACGCGGCCGAGCAGGCCCTTGCCGACGGGAACGGAAAGCAGCTTGCCCGTCGTCTTCACTTCGGCGCCTTCGCTGACACCGAGGTAGTCGCCGAGGATGATCGCGCCGACTTCGGTTTCTTCGAGGTTGAGCGCTAGGCCGATGACGCCTTTGCCGAAGTCCAACATCTCGTTGGCCATGCAATCGGTGAGGCCTTCGATCTTGGCGACGCCGTCCGAAATTTCGCGGACGATGCCGACGTTCTGCTTATTCACCGACGTCTTCACGCCGCTGATCTGCGCTTCGATTTCTTGCAATAGATTGCTCATATCAAATTTCTGTTCTGATTAAAAACTGGCTTCCAACTCGGCCAAACGCGCCTTTACGCTGCCGTCAAAAACATCGCTCCCCACCTTCACGCGCAACCCGCCGATGAGCGCCGGGTTCACCGCGAAACCGATGCTCAAGCCCGCGCCGTAACCCTTCGCGAGATTCGCCTTGACGGACTCCTGCAACGCGCCGCTCAACGCCACCGAGCTCTCCACCCGCGCCGTGCGGCGCTCGATGTCGAGCTTCACGAGGCGCTGGAAATGCGACAGGATGCCGACGTATCCGCGCGGCTTCTGCGCGATGACCGCGCTGACCGTCTGGCGGACGCGCGCTTCGTCCAACACACCGTTGACCCGGCAGCTGTTGAAGAGCGATTTACCGTCGCGACGAGCTTGCTTGCTGATTTTCATTCGGCGCGAAAAATAAAATTAATTGGCTGCAAGCTGCTTGTTCGTCTCTTCCGCGAGCCGCCCTTGCTGCTCCGCCGTCAAAATTCCGCCGGTGACTTTTGTGCTGGTGGCAACCACCAACCGACCAACTTCCTTGCGGAGTTCGGCCTTCATGCGAACGAGCTCGGCTTCGCTGGCCTGCTTGGCCTTGGAGACGATATCGTTGGCGGCAGCGATGGCTTTCTGGGTTTCCACTTCCTGCACCTTGGCAGCGGCGGCACGGGCTTCTTCAATGGCCTTGTTCGCCTGCGCGCTGGCCTGGCCCAAGATTTCCTGCGCCTTGGCCTGGGCGTTAGCGAGTTCGTGCTTGATCTTCTCAGCGTTGGCCAAACCTTCGGCAATCTTTTGGCGGCGCTCTTCGAGCACGGTCAAGATCGGCTTGTAGGCGAAGCGATGGAGCAAAAACGCCACCACGCAGAAACTGACGACCTGCGAGAAGAACAGGGTCGGATTCCAGCCGAATGTCTCCACGATTTGCTGTACGACCCCCGGCTCAGCCGCCGCAGGAGTAGTTACGCTAGCAAGGAACAATGTATTCATGATCACGATCAAAAATTGACTCCGAGACCTTGGTCTCGGAGTGGAGTGTTACTGGCCCTTCGCCAAGAAAATAGCGAAGAAGATGATACCTTCCGCCAGAGCCGAGCTGATGATGGCTTGGGTCAGGATCTTACCAGATGCACCCGGATTACGGCCGACCGCTTCCGCGGCCTTCATGCCGATGATACCTACGCCGATGGCTGAACCGATTGCGGCCAGACCGATGTGTAAGTTACCACTGAGTTCTGCTAGCATCATATGTTTACCTTTTCTTTGTTGTTTTTTCACCTGCCCCGGCAGTCTTGCCACCGTCCGACAGGCAAATTGTTTAATGGTGCGCTTTTTCTTCGCCTTCGTGGCCATGCGCGTGATCATCGGCGTGCGCACACATCAGGTTGGTGAAGATGGCGGTGAGCAACATGAACACCAGCGCCTGCACCAGACCGACAATGAGTTCCATGAAATAGAACGGCAGCGGCACCAGCCAGCCGAACCAAGTCCCACCCATGATTGCCATGGATTCCAGCAGGTTTTCACCCGCGAAAATGTTGCCGTAAAGACGGAACGAGAGTGACACCGGCCGGAACGCGATGGAAATCACTTCCAACACACCCACTGCAAGAAAGACCGCCATCAAACCGATGCGCATTAACCCGGTCGCGTCACCGGAATAGCCAAAGATATGCTTCAGGAAACCGACCACGCCGTTGGACTGCAGCGACCAGACCAGCCACATCACGCAGAAGATGAGCGCCATGGCCGAAGTCATATTGAGGTCAGCATTACCACCCCGCAACAACGGCCGGGACACATGGCTGAATGAATCCAGCCCCAACATCTTTCCATGGGCATGTTCGCTCCAGCCCACCGTACCCACCCCGGGGAACAAACCCGCCCAGTTGGTGAACAGGATGAAAATGAAAATCGTGGCGAAGAACCAAAAGGTCTTTTTAACCAGCTGACTACCGATGATACCTTCCAAGAAACCGTAAAGTCCTTCCACCAAAAATTCCCAGAAGTTCTGCGCGCCGGATGGTACTGCCTGGATTTTCCGGGTGGCAAACTGGGCAAAAATGATGATCAAGATAGCCACAATCCAGGTCATGATCATGGAGTTGGTGACGCTAAATGGCCCGATCTGTATGTGCGGAGCCGCCGCCGGCAATCCGGAGTGGGCCTCGTGAGACGCTTCAGCCGCGCCGGCGACCGCGTGTTCCGCCCCGGCAATCGCTTCAGAATCCACCACCGCAGCATCTTGCCCGGGCGCGACCGTCTCCGCCAAAGCCGCCTGGGTTCCCAGCCAGCCTGTCATTAAGAATACCAATAAAAATCGCATTGCAAAAACCGGCGACACTTTTAAGAAACAGGGGAGCTTCCCCCACAGTTAATCAAACCGGTGGTGCCGGAAGGGGGGAGAGGCTGCCTGACTGTGAAAATATTCACAAGGTTTTTTTTGAAAAAACGGTCAGCACGCCACCCACCCGCGCCACCCGTCACGGGATGGGCTGGCTACCGGAGGAACTCACCGCCGCGTGCTCATGCCCCCCATGTCCATCATGCTCCCCGCACTCCACCTGGCCGATGAGCAGCGCTACGGCCAGTCCTGCCAGCAGGGCGAACGAGAGTTTGAACCGGTCGTGCGAGTGGAATTGCAGTTCCGGCAACAGATCGCTGCAAGCGATGCACAGGAACGTCCCCGCGCAGAACGCCAGTGCGCTGCCGAGAAACACCGCGTTCGACTCCGCGAACTGCGTCGCGCCGAAATAAAACAGGACCGCACCCAGCGGCGTCGCCAGCGCGAACAAACCGTTCAACACCTGCCGCGATAGCCGCGAACTGCCCCCTGCCGTCATCAAGGTCGCCACCGCCATCGCATCGAACGGCTTGTGCAGGATCACCGCCACGGCCACACCCAGACCAGCCAGCCCGGCGCCGCCATGCCCGCACCCGCCCGCCTCCACCGCCGCCGCCAGCGCCAGCCCATCCAGCAATGAATGGAGCGTCAGCCCCAGCGCCGTGCCCACCCAAGAGAGCTGCGAGGCTGATTTCCCCGCCAGCGTATGGGAGTGATCGTGCGTGTGCGGCTCGCTGTGGCCGTGACAGCAATCTTCCGGGTCACCCTCTGGCAAGTCGTGATGGTGGAAGTGGAAAAACCGCTGCAGGAAAAACATCGCCAGAAACCCACCCAACGCCCACTGCGTGGTCCGCCCGACCGACCCCAGTTCTGCCGCCCCGTGCGGCAGGAAATGCAGCAACGCGATGCCCAGCATCAGGCCGGATACGAAGCTGATCGCCAGTTGCAGCCGTGTGTGCGTGAGCCGCACCAGCGCCGGCAACCAGCCGCCCGCGAGCGAGGCGAACAACACCAGCGCGCAATAGCCGACCAGCAGCCAAAAATCAGAAATCATGTGCTAGAGATATTTCAAAACGCCGGCCAGCGCGAGCCGGAAAAGTGCCGCCACCAGCTTGGCAATGAAGCAGCCTTCCAGTCTGCCTTCTTTTCGTGAAAAAAATCTGTCTCAATAGTGGCTTTAGAGTTACGACTCGACAGCAATCACCGCATAGCGCAGCCTCAAAATGCGAACCAAGATATGCCAACTATGAGTTTCAACCGTTCCCTTTCGCTTGGCTTTGGCGGAGCAGCAGTTCTCAGCATCGCCAGTTGGTTGATCATGGATACGCGCCAAGTGTTGACTGGCGTCTCAGCACATCTGTTCTTGTCTCTCGGATTAAACCCACGGGAGCAGGGTCTTTGGTGTGAACTGCTGTTTATCACACTCACTTCCAAGGTCGGCTTTATCGTATGACGCTATCACACACCATGAGAGACCGACGTTTTGTTGCGGCGTATCGAGGAGGTCCGCTGGATCGGGACAGCCACCGCTTTCTGGCTCGATGGGCTGCTGATTATGCCGAACGCGTCCTGCCTCTGTTTGCCCGTCATAGTAAAGATCCCCGTCCGCAGCTCGTGCGGCCGGTCAAGCGGTGGCCACAGCGCACGCGGCAGACCATAGCATGGGGGGGCTATTGTATGCGCTTAAGGCATTAGCGGCTTCAGGTGGCGCGTCCGGGCCAGAATTGAAGCTGCAGTTAAAAAAACTGCCGGCACATCTGCTTGAGCCCGTCTCCTGGGGAATTATTGCCCGCTTAAATTGCGTGGGAATCAGAACTGATGCAACCAAGTGACTCGATCAAAGCAATTCATACTACCGTCTAAATGAATCTCCCGGCTACCGGGCCGGGGCGTTGGTCGGCTCAAAGGTCAGCGAAGCGGAGTTGATGCAATATCGCAAGCCCGTCGGCGCGGGGCCGTCCTCGAAAACGTGACCGAGGTGGCCGCCGCACCGCGGGCACAGCACTTCGATGCGGTGCATCCCATGGCTGTTATCAGACTGTTCGGCGATAGCGTCCGCCGCCACCGGCGCGGAAAAGCTCGGCCAACCGCAGCCGGAATCGAACTTCGCCTCGGACTTGAACAGCACCAGCCCGCAGCCGGCGCATTTGTAATCGCCGGCGGCGTGCGCATTCCAGTATTTGCCGGTGAAGGGGCGCTCCGTGCCCTTCTCGCGCAGCACGCGGTATTGTTCGGGTGTGAGTTGCTGCCGCCATTCGGCATCGGTCTTGGTGAGTCGGTCGGGCATGGGGTTGGTTGCGGTTTCAGGGTTGGGAGTTGAAGGGGATGGCGCGCGGTTCGGCGCCGGTGCCGAGGGCGCACACGCGGCCACCAGCAGCGGAACCATGAACATGGCGCTCCAGTTTTTCATTTCGGTTAATCTGACACCGCAAAACTACATCTGCTCAACAAAAAAGCGAGCCGTTGCCGGCTCGCCTGAATTGTTTTGGTCGCGGATCAATGCGCGGCGGGAATCGCCGGGGCTTCCTTGCCGCCTTCGCTGCCGGCCATTTCCTTGTCGCGCTCTTCCATCGCGGCGCGACGGGAGAGTTTCACGCGGCCCTTTTCGTCCACGCCCAGGCACTTGACCCAGATCTCGTCGCCCATCTTCACGATGTCCTCGGTCTTCTTCACGCGGAAGTTGGCGAGTTCGCTGATGTGGCAGAGGCCGTCCTTGCCGGGTAGGAACTCGACGAACGCGCCGAATTCCTTGATGGTCACGACCGTGCCCTTGTAGAGCTTGCCGATCTCGGCTTCGGCAGTCATGCCTTCGATGGATTCGCGGGCGATCTTCATGCCTTCGGGCGAGACGGAGTAGATGTTCACCGTGCCATCGTCTTCGATGTTGATCTCGCAGCCGGATTCTTCAACGAGGCGTTTGATGTTCTTGCCGCCCGGTCCGATGAGCGCGCCAATCTTCTCGGGGTTGATTTTGAGGGTGACGATGCGCGGGGCATACTTACTGATGTCTTCGCGCGGGGCGGCGATGGTCTTGGCCATCTCGGCGAGGATGTGCATCCGGGCGACGCGGGCTTTTTCCACCGCGATGTCCATGATGGCGTGCGGGAGGCCCTTGAGCTTGAGGTCCAGCTGGAAGCCGGTGATGCCCTTGGCCGTGCCGGCAATCTTGCAGTCCATGTCGCAATACGCGTCTTCCCAACCGATGATGTCGGTGAGCAGTTCGTATTTGGAAATCTTCTCGCCGCTGTATTCCGTGCAAATACCGACGCTGATGCCAGCCACGGGGCGGATCATCGGGACGCCGGCGTCGAGCAGCGCGAGCGTGCCGCCGCAAACGGAGGCCATGGAGGTCGAGCCGTTGGACTCCATGATCTCGCTGGTGACGCGCACGGCGTAGGGATAGGTCTCGAGCGGAATCATCGAGGCGATGCTGCGTTCCGCCAGCGCGCCATGGCCGATTTCGCGACGTCCTGGGCCGCTGATGCGGCCGGTTTCACCGACAGAGAAGTTCGGGAAGTTATAGTGCAGGATGAACTTCTTCTCGTTCTCGCCACCGGTGTAGGAATCAAATTCCTGCGCGTCTTCACCGGTGCCGAGCGTGACGAGCGTGACAGCCTGGGTCTCGCCGCGCGTGAAGATGGCCGAACCGTGGGCGCGCGGCAGGATGCCGACTTCGCCGCTGATGGGGCGGACCTGTTCAAAATTGCGACCGTCGAGGCGCTTGCCGTTTTCGAGTATCAGTTTGCGAACGGCTTCTTTCTGGATGTAGTAGAAGGCGTCGTTGATGACGAACGGCGTGACCTTTTCCGCGCCGAACTGGGCAACGAGCTTTTCGCCGACTTCGTTTTTGATGGCGTTGCAGGCGGCTTCGCGATTGAGTTTTCCGGGGGTGAGCAGCGCAGGCACGAAACGGTCGCCGGCGAGTTTCTTGGCTTCGGCCAGGATTTCGTCGGGGACAATCTTGAGGGTGATCTCACGCTTCTTCTTGCCGATTTTGGCGGCGAGTTCCTTTTGCGCGGCGATCTGCGGCAGGCAGCATTCCTGCGCGAATTTCAGCGCGGCGCTGAAATCGGCTTCGGTGATTTCCCGGGCCGAGCCTTCATACATGACGATGTCTTTTTCGTTGCCGACGTAGACGAGGTCGAGGTCGCTCTGAGCCTGCTCGGCGTGGGTGGGGTTGGCGACGAACTTGCCGTTGATGCGGCCGACGCGCACGGCGCCGAGCGGTCCGGCCCAAGGGATGTCGCTTACCATCAGCGCGGCGCTCGCGCCGACGATGCTCAAGATGTCGGGGTCGTTCTCGCCGTCCGCGCTGAGGAGGACGGTCTGGACCTGCACTTCATTGTACCAGCCCTTCGGGAAGAGCGGGCGGATGGGGCGGTCGGTGAGGCGGCAAGTGAGGATTTCCTTCTCGGTGGGACGGCCTTCGCGCTTGAAGTAACCGCCGGGGAACTTGCCGGCCGCAGCGGCCTTCTCGCGGTAGTCCACGGTGAGCGGGAAGAAATCCTGCCCTTCCTTGGCCTTGGTCGCAGCGACGGCGGCGACAATGACGATGGTTTCGCCGAGTTGGACGGTCACGGCGCCGTCGGCTTGTTTGGCGAGTTTGCCGGATTCGATGTGGATCTGTTTATCGCCGATGGTGGCGGAGACTTTTACTGACATAGTTTGCTTTCGTCTCCGTTGCCATGAGGAACTTCAGTGAAACCCGAACGCTTTCGGGTCTGAATGAAATCACTCACCGGCAACGGATTTTTTTACGCGATGGTTTCGGTTTGTTGTCGAATGACCCGGCCCCGCCGCGTTACGCGAGGCCGGTCAAATTGAGTGCGGGGCGGTCGCCAAGCGGGGCGGCGCGCCCGACCGGCTTACTTTCGGAGCTTGAGCTTCTTGGTGATGGTCTGATAGCGGGTGGTGTCTGTGTTGTGGAGGTAATCCAGCAACTTGCGGCGCTGACTGACCATCATCAACAACCCCCGGCGGGAACTGTGATCCTTCTTGTTCGTCTGCAGGTGCTCGGTGAGGTGGTTGATGCGCTCGGTGAGCAATGCAATCTGCACGTCGGCGGAACCGGTGTCCTTGTCGTGGAGCTTGAAAGTATCGATTGTCTTCTTCTTTTCGGCCATAATCTTCGGTTTTTAGTCGTTATTTCGAGCGGTGACTCTAGTGGCCGGCCTCAGCGGTGTAAAGTCATTAATTTGAACTGGACAGTTGGCGCCGCCCCGAGTCGCCGCCATTTTTGGAGAATTTTTCCTTGCGGTTCTCCCGGCTCCGGGCTTAATGGCGGCAGATTAAGTCAATTCCGCCGTGCGGGATTCAGTGTGTCACCGAAATACATGAACAAGCTTCAACCGAAGAGGGTGTCTTGAGCCGCCCTTTCTCTCCGCGTAGTTCCGCCTCACCCGCCTCGTTCGTCAGGATCAACGGCAAGATTCGCGCCCGCGAAGTCCGCGTCATCGGCGATCAGGGCAAACAACTCGGCGTCATGTCGCTCACCGACGCCATCAACCTCGCCCGCAATCAAGGCGTGGACCTTGTTGAAATCGCCCCCAATGCCCTGCCGCCAGTGTGTCGCATCGTGGACTTTGGCAAATACCGCTACGAACAGGCGAAGAAGGAAAAGGAATCCAAGAAACACCAGCACGCGAACAAGATCAAAGAGATCCAGCTCTCGCCGAAGATTGACCCGCATGATCTCGGCATTAAAACGACGCATGCCGTGGATTTTCTTTGCGAGGACATGAAGGTGAAGGTCTCGCTCAAGTTCCGCGGCCGCGAGATGGCCCACAAGGAATTCGGCTTTGACGTCATCAAGAAGCTGCTGGCCCAGGTCGCGCCCTTCGGCCATCCGGACTTCGAGCCCAAGCTTGTCGGCCGCGGCATCCATGTGATGATCACCCCCCTGCCCCGCAACAAGCGCGCGAAGAACCCCCGTGAGTTGGCGGACGGCTCCGTGCCGGTCAACCCGCATCAGTTGCGCAACGAAGAACCCGACGACGATGACGATACGGACGCGCCATCCGCGCCGCCGGCCAAACCGGCGAACGTCAAACCCGCCGATGGTTTCGCCAACAATCCGTTCGGCAACATCGAAATCAAGTAGGCAAACCGACCGTTCCGATTTCGTTCAGCGCGAGGCAAAAGCCTCGCGTTTTTTTTGGAAGCTGCCACCACCGCCGCCGCTAGGGGCGGCTGCGGCCCTGTTTGCGGATGGTTTCCAGCCGCGCGGAAAGTTGCTTCACCTTGTCGGGTTGCGTGGCGGCGAGATTGTTCGTCTGCTTCGGGTCTTGGGCCAAGTTGAAAAGCTCGTATCCGGGCTGGGCGTCTGCCTTCGCCTTGCCCCAGCCGCCGCCCTTTTGAAGCAACACCCAATCACCCTCGCGCAATGCGAGCGGAACCTGGTTGTTGTTTTGCAGCACTAGATGATCCCGCAGCGACGTCTGCTTTTCACCCAGCAAAACCGGGAGCGCATTGAAGCTGTCCGGCCCGGCTGCGGTCGGAAGTTCCTGACCCGCGAGCGCTGCGACCGTCGCCAGCGCATCCACGTGGCCCAGAAGCGCGCCGGAAACGCCGCCGGCGGCGACGTGTCCCGGCCAGCGTGCCAGGAACGGCACCCGATGCCCGCCTTCATAGAGCGAACCTTTAAAGCCGCGCAAGCCGCCGTTCGGCGCCTGCCGTGAGTGCAGCGGATTCGTGCCGTCATCATAGGTGTCCTTGATCGCCCCGCCGTTATCGCTGGTGAAGATGACGAGGGTGTTGTCCGCAAGCTTGAGGCGGTCGAGCGCCGCCAGCACGGCGCCGACCGTGAAGTCGAGCTGATGAATGACATCCCCGCGCGAACCGCAATCGCTCGTGCCCTTGAATCGTGCGTGCGGCACCATCGGTTCATGGATGTCGTGCGTGGCGAGATACAGGAAGAACGGGCCTTCTTGGTGCGTCTCGATGAACTTCACCGCTTTTGCAGCCAGCGTGTCGGCGATGTCTTCGTCCACCCAGTGCGCCGCCTTGCCGCCGGTCATGAAGCCGATGCGGCTAATGCCGTTGACCACGCTGTCGGAATGGCTTTTGTCCCCTTTCATCTTGAGTTTCACGTCCGGATCGCGCCCGGTGGGTGCGGCTCCGATGTCATTCTTGCCATAAATCACGCGGATCGGGTCTGCCGGATCGAGCCCCACAACGCGGTGGTTCTCCACAAACACACACGGCACGCGATCGCCGGTGGCGGGGATGAAAAAGGCATAATCAAAACCCAGTTCCAGCGGGCCGGGCTTGATCTCGCCTTTGAAGTCAGTCTTGCCCTCGCCCAAACCGAGATGCCATTTGCCGACGACGCCCGTCTTATAACCCGCCTGCTTGAGCAGCGACGCCACCGTGACCGTGCCGGGCGCAATCAGCGCGGGAGAATCGCCGGGGGCGATGCCCGTGCCTTCCTGCCGCCAGGCATAGCGCCCCGTCAGCAAGGCATATCGGGTAGGCGTGCAGACCGAAGCCGTGGTGTGCGCGTCAGTGAACCGCATCCCATCCCGCGCCAGCCGGTCGAGGTTTGGCGTCTTGACGTGCGTCGCCCCATAACATCCGAGATCGCCATAACCGACATCGTCGCTGAGGATGTAGATGATGTTCGGCTTCGCAGGCGCAGCGGCGAACGAATTTGCGGCAAGGATGATTCCACCGGCAATCAGAGCAAGGAGGTATTTCATAAATGAGAAAAAGCAACCCAATGAAGCATCAGTTCACCAAAACACGGCGCAGAGCAGCAGCACCCCGAAGATGACCGCCCAACCCGCGAGAAACACCGAGCGCGGCGTGCGGGTATCCAAATCTTCCCGCTCCGGCAGCCGTCGTGGTTCCGACCGGGCTCAACCTTATGGACCAGTGAAGTGTTAGTCCGAGCATTGGTTGGAGT